>WGOA01000091.1 GCA_016124275.1 Bacteroidota bacterium | reverse complement strand
TCACCCGGCGATACATGTCTCTGGAAAGTCTCGCCAGGATCGTCGATAACCCTGTTCTCAGTCTGCCCGGCGTGGGCAACTGAAACCATCACCGCAGCCGAGACGGCGTGCACGAATTACACCACGTGATGGGACGTTACCGCCTCCTGTGACCGCTGTTGCGTCGAGCCCTCCACAGGATCCTTCATATTTCGTCTTCCATCTCAAAGAAAAACAGCTTCGAATAGCCGGGCCTAAGCTTCAGCGGATCTCAACCCCAAAAAGGGCCTGCAGTTTTTACTCCATAACGATTGCAATTTGCCCATGCGGAAATGCATTTCACCGAAGAGTCTGTGCCTGATGTACAAGCGGTGATTTCAACCGCACGGTTCACCTCGATCAGAGCAAAAAACCAGAATTCTGCAGGCCAAGCTCTGTCCATCCTGTGCACGGCATGAACGAACCAGTCCCGTCGCTTGCGATCTGCATTTACAGCTTAAAATCACTGCAACGCGAACCTCTCGCACGTTCAATGTAAGCAAGTCCCGTGCCGAAGCAGACAAGATCCGATGGAACAGCGAAAAACTCAACGTCCGCGTTTGATGTTGTTTCGCGTCAGCGACTACGGTCAGACCGGCAAAATCGCTTTGTCGGGATGGCCATGTCCACCTGAGTGGTGAAAATTAGGCCAGCCTGACTGTTCACCGGCTCAGGCCCCTTGCGTCATGACTATCTGCGATTTTGTATCGACCCAGCGAAAAACTGCTCAAGCCATAAGGAGCAAAATTGGCTATGAGCGGAATTCCTGGCCATTTTTTATCGTTTCTCGATAAACCATTTTTCAACTCCCGTCTCTTCACAATACCCTGTTTATATTATGTTTTGTCTTTATTTTTAGGCTCACTTCGCCTCACGTCCTGTCACCTCGAATTGAAACATTCTGGTACCATTGTGGTACCCTGTACGTTGACCTGAACCTTCAGGTTATGCTGTAAAAGGGTCATGAAAATCACCCAGCGATCCGCAATTGCCCTGCCCATAACCGGCCAGTCCTATGTCGAGTGGGATGACGAAACCAAGGGTTTCGGGGTGCGGGTCAACGCCGATGGCACCCGCTCCTACATCGCCAAGTACCGGGTCGGCGCCAGGCAGAAAAAGGCAACGATCGGCCGGGTCGACGTCATGAAAGCCGAAGCGGCCCGCAAGGCGGCCCTCAAGCTGATGACCGCAGCCAATGACGGCGTCGATGTCGTCGAAAGGGAAAAAGCCTCCGAACGGGCCCCGACCATCAACGACGTCGCCGACAAGTTCACCGACGAGTACATCCCCTACCACCTCAAGCCGTCGACCCAGGCTGACTACCTGCGGACCATAAGGCTTTTCATCCGCCCCAGCCTTGGAAAGGAAAAGGTTGCAGACCTCGCCCGCAGGGAGATCGCAGCTTTCCATCAGTCCTTGTCTTCAACCCCTTACCAGGCCAACCGGGTCCTCGGCACGCTGTCCGTCATGCTGGCGCAGGCCGAGATCTGGGGTATGCGCCCCGAGGGCATAAATCCCTGCCTCAGGGTGAAGCGTTTCAAGGAAAGAAAGCGCGAGCGGTTTCTTTCCTCGGCCGAGATGGGGCGCCTCGCTGAAGCCCTCGAAGAAGAGGCCGCGACCGCCCTGATGGCGGCCACAGCCTTCCGGTTGCTGATCATCACCGGCTGCCGGCTTGGCGAAATCCAGAAACTCAAATGGCGCTGCGTCGATTTCGAACGCGAAGAAATCCGGCTCGACGATTCCAAGACGGGCCAGCGGACGGTCTATCTCAGCCCGCAGGGAATAGAGCTGCTCAAAGCCGTCCCGCGCGTCCCCGGCAACCCCTATGTGATTGTCGGGGACGAGCCCGGCGCACATCTCACAGACCTCCAGAGGCCCTGGCGGCGGGTTCGCAAACGCGCAGGCCTAAACGACGTTCGTATCCATGACCTGCGCCACACCTTTGCCGCGAACGCTGCCGCCAGCGGTCTCAGCCTGCCTATGATCGGCAAGCTGCTCGGCCATACCCAGGCCCAGACAACCGCGCGCTATGCCCACCTCGCCGCCGACCCGGTCCGCAGGGCAAATGCCGACGTCGCAAGGCTGATCGCCGAAGCGATGAAGAGCGGCCGCCCGGGCTGAGACCGGCGACCTTGCGGCGTTCAGGCAAGCCGCAATCGCCGGATGCGACCCCAGCCAGAAAGCCTCCAGGCCTGCCGGTGCATCCGGAGATTTCGCTGCGGGCCATTCCGGGACGCCGGATCGCTCCCTCAGGAAGGCGGCAACGCAAACCTCAGGGACAAATTCAAAAGGCCATTGCGGCGCTGGAGGCGAACAACAAGAAACCCTGCGCTGGGGCGGCCATCCCGGGGGCCGGCTCCGGACTGCCTGCTGGCGTTAAAATCAACACGCGCAAGCATAGCAGACATGCCGTAGTTCTCACTTACGGAGAAGTACCGCAGATGAAGGCTATTGGCGCAGTTCGCGGCAATACCAGCCGAAGCTGACAAATATTGCACCGTTTGTTCGAAAGCTTTGCTCCAAACCAAAATGCAAAGCTCGCTCAAACTGCGCCGCTGGAGACCCCGTCATAACGGCGGGGCGCTCGCACCGGTTAAGATAAGACCCGCCCAGGTACCCACTATCGATAGAGGACACCATCGCTCTTTATTGATCGGCGCGCCGCGCGATCCTCTTCCTCAAGGCTGCGATGCCCGTCGGCTCCCTTCCCTGCCTGCCGCTCCAGCCCAGGGCGCGCTAGGCCTGAAGCGATACGTGGGCAGGATCACTAATAGTAATTTAGTGACACATCTGATAGTAATTTGGTGATCCATCTGGTAGTAACCTGGTGAGCCCTCTGACCGCATCCCGGTGAGCGGCAAAACGAGGAGCGCCCCCGCATGCCGGATACATACCTGCCCCGGCACCTCGTGCCCGAACTGGAAGCCGCCCTTAAACATACGAGGATTGTCAATCTGACCGGCCCGCGCCAGGCTGGCAAGACAACACTCGTACGCGACCTTTTCGCCAGGGGGCGTTTTGTCAGCCTCGACGATGCCGCAACACTCGCGGCCATCGAGACTGACCCCTATGGGCAGATCAGGTCCCTGCGCGACCAGCTTGGTGACCAGCCCCTGATCATCGACGAAGCCCAGCGCTCCGCCCGTCTCCCCCTCGCGATCAAGCAGATCGTCGACGCAGACAGGCGAAAGGGACAGTTTGTCCTGACCGGCTCCTCGAATGTCTTTCGCACCGCGACGGTCGCCGATTCTCTTGCGGGACGGATGCGCAGCCTGACGCTATGGCCCCTCTCGGCTGCCGAGATCCATCGCGCACCTGTCTCCAGGCTGGTCAGCTGGGCGACGGGTAAAGACCCGCAACTCTCCGCCATCAGGGCAAAGGCTGTTTCCCGCCCGGCCATCATCGATCTCGTCCTGAGAGGCGGCTTTCCGGAAATCCGACAGATGCCTCTCAGAGAGAGGCAGCGGCAATACAGGGACAATGTCGACGCGATGATCGACCGCGACGTTGCTGACATCATGAAGATCAGGAAACCAGATGCGCTCCGCCGGCTGACGGATCAGATGGCTGCACGCACCGCCAATGAGCTGAACATCGTTGAACTGTCCAACGCCGTGAAAGTCCGGCGTGAAACGACCCAGCAATATATCGACATCCTGCTCAGGCTCTCCGTAATCGTACAGCTTGGAGCATGGGCATCAGGGGAAGGAAAGCGGGAGATCAGGAACCCGAAATACCATTTCGCTGACAGCGGCGTCCTGTGCGCGCTGCGCCGCTTTGGAGACCAGTCCTTCGATCTGGGGGCTGACCCGGTCGCCTTTGGCGCAGTGCTGGAAAGCTATGTCCTGAATGAACTCCTCCGGGCCGCCCCCCTCCAGGACGCTGATGCGCGCTTCTATCACTGGCGCAGTGCAGACCGCCGCGAGATCGATATCCTGATCGAGAGCGGACGTTCACTGGTCGGCGTCGAGGTCAAGCCATCTGCAAGCGTCGATGCCGGCGACCTGCGCCACCTGCGCTGGTTCAGCCAGGACGGCCCCGGACGGACGCGGCAGTTCACAGGGATTGTCTTTTACCTGGGCTCGGAGAAACTGTCTTTCGGCAACAGGCTGTTTGCACTCCCGGTCAGCAGCCTCTGGACCGGGTCAGGATAGGCGAGCCTTCTGGACGCGGCGCGCGCCGGCTGAGGTCATGAGAGGCGGACCATACGGCCAAAAGTGAAGGACAGGCTGGCGAGCCCTCCGTGTATGATACTCCACTGTTCTAAGCCTGCCCGGCGTCGGCAACTCAAAGCATCGCCGCAGCCGAAACGGCGTGCATAATTTACACTATCTAATAAGATGCTACCCGTACATCAGCCCCTTATGAATGAATGGTAAAATTGAATGCGATCGCGATAGGCGGGAGCTCGCGGATCAACATTTCACAATCTGTACCTGAAGAGCCGCACACGACAAATCTCGCCAGATTGCGACCTCGAAACAAACGGCGCTAAGGTAATCGAAAGGAACCGGAACTTGGTGAAAGCAGTCGAAGTGGCCTATGAAACCATTCGCGATGGTATTCGAACGGGCAAATACCCTCCAGGACTACATCTGACGGCTCAGGCTCTTGCCGAAGAAACCGGTTTCAGCCGAACACCCGTTCGCGAGGCCATGCGCCGATTGCATGCAGAAGCGTTGATTCAGTTCATTCCCAATCGCGGCGCTTTCGTAGCAAACTGGAGCAAGCGTGAAATCGAACAAATCTACGACCTTCGCATACTCCTTGAAAGTTTCGCGGCGCGGGAGGCAGCTGTTCACATATCCGAACAGCAACTGGCGAAGTTGCGCAGTACTGCCGAAAAGATGGCAGCACTCACTAAATCAGGAACGCCGAACCTTGATCAGGTCGCGGAACTGAACGACGAATTTCACAAGCTTGTTCTGGACGCCAGCGGAAACGAGCGTTTGAGAAATCTACTGGGTAGCATTGTTGAGGTCCCGCTCGTACTTAATACATTCAGGTCTTACTCGATTGAGAGGATCCGGCGGTCCGCTGCCGAGCATATCGATCTGACTAATGCTCTCGAAGCCAAGAACCCCGATTGGGCCGGAGCAATTATGACAGCGCATATTCTCTCGGCCCAGAACACCCTGATGATGAACGCAGGAAACAAGCCAAAGTCAGCAGATGCACCGGAACAGAGCTCAAAGAACGCAAACTCCCACGAATAATTCTATGCTATTATTGTAGTTTGCGCAGTCAGACGAACATGGCGCAATAAAGCTCGGCGCCGCAGAGTTCACCCATCCGAGGTAGCGACTTCACTGTTTTTGTGTGCCATGGCGCCTGTCGCAGCAGAATCGTGATACGCTTCCATATGGGTGATGCGACCATCCTTCACTGTACAGATGCAGCAACACATGTCGTTTATAACTCGCCCATCGGCCATTTTTATAACGAGTGTATGCTGCTGCACAAAGCCGTCCGGCGTCGGCAAGCGGCGAATATCTTCATAGCGGAATAAATCCGCACTCCCGCGAATCTTTTTCAGGTTTTCAATTGTAGTGGGAATATCCGTAAGCGAATTATCCGTATTGTGCCAAACACCCGCCCCTGGCGCGAAGATGTCGTGAAGCTCATCGAGATTGCCGTGTCCAACAGTCTCAAACAGACGGTTGCCCACTGCCAAGACTGATGCCGTGTCGTTACCGCCCATTTGATTTACCACTAGTTTTCTCCGTCGGTTTATATGTCAAAAACATCCCTTCTCATCCTGTGTAATGCCGTATTCACAAATCGGGTTTCTTAGGTCTTTTCTGCCCGCAGTTCGTCGCGCAGCCCGCTCTTGAGCACCTTTCCAGCCGCATTGCGCGGCAAGGGTGCATGAACCAGGGAAAGAAGAGTCGGCACTTTGTAAGCTGCGAGCTCTCCTGCAAGCTGATCCTGAAGGTCCCGTTCATTCAGTCCCGCATCTTTGTTTACAACAACGGTTGCGGCGACGATCTCACCCATCACTTTATCCGGCAGCCCAAAGACAGCGCACTCGACGACACCCGTAATACGACTGATCGCCTGCTCGACTTCGGCGCAGTAGATGTTCTCACCGCCACGGATGATCATGTCCTTCTTGCGGTCCTTGACGTAGATGAAACCCTCCTCGTCAATGGTCACGACATCGCCTGTCCGGTACCAGCCGTTCTGCTTCACAGCCGCCGTGGCGTCTTCCTGCCCCCAGTATCCATGGAAAACCTGCGGTCCTCGTACCAACAGCTCACCCGGGGCACCAGGCTCCACGTCCTGACCTGTGTCATCAACAACCCTGACATCGCAGCATGGCACAACCGTTCCGACACTATCCGGCTTCGCAATAAGGTCTTCATGGCTGTTTGATGCAATCAGCGATGTTACTTCCGTAGCGCCGTAACCCTGAGCCGGAGCCGCTCCGGGAAAGCGTGACTGAACGCCCGCAGCAAGATCTGCCGAAGCGGGCGCACCACCATAAGTCACTGTGCGTACGCTCTCCAGCCCCGGAGTGCCTGATGCAGGCAGGTGCTGAAGCAGCTGCTCGACCAGTGTCGGCACGAGCACGAGAACACTGGCCCGCTCGGATTTAATCAGGGCCAGCGCTTTCTCTATTTCCCACCGGTGCATCGTTACAAGCCGCGTGCCTCGCGCAAGAGCGGGCACTAGCCCGGAATGCATGCCCGTTGCATGGAAAAACGGCAGCGGCAACAGCGTCACAGCTTGCTCAGCAGGCGGAGCAGGAGGCCAGGTGTCACCTCGGCGCAAGGCAGCACGCGCAACACGATACTGCGTGTTCACGAGATTAGTCATTGCGTTGCGATGCGTGCAAAGCGCGCCCTTGGCCGCCCCTGTCGTGCCGGATGTAAAACCGATCGTCGCGGGATCGTCTGGGGAAAGCCCAGGATCAGGCGCGGGCCGGTCCGGCAGCCCCGCCCAATCCGCAATAGGGGCGACCAGGCGTTCGAATCGCTCCCCCCCTACTTCCTCACGTACCGTTATTAGGATCGAGCCGTGATCTAGCCCCTCGAGGCGCTCCCGGCGTTCGCCATCAACAACTGTCACTTTCGCGCGACTGTCCTGGATCATGCGGGCCAGCCTTGCACCCGTCTCCCAGGCATTCAGGGGAACGAAAATCGCGCCAATAGCCAGAGCGCCAAACGCGCAGACAGACCATTCCGGGAAGTTTCGCATGGCGACGGCCACACGGTCTCCTTTGCGGACTCCATATACCTCTGCCAGAGCTTTGCCGAAGGCGTTTGCTGCACGCCAATGAGTCTCAAAACTGACCCGGTGTTCGTCATGAACCAGAAAGGTAAGATCCGTATAGCGACGGCTCTCATCCAGCACCTGCCGGAGATGCGCCGGCGCATGCAAATAGGTTCGCAGCACCTCGCCTCCGATCAATTCCTCACGCATCTCAAATGGCGCACCTGACTTTGTAAGAGCAACAGTCGCTTCCGTAATTGTGCAGACAGGCCAGCTCACTCTTTCGCTCCCGCCAGCAGTGCGCTTTCCCAGGCTACGCTGGCAAGCGGGCCTACACGATCCTGCGCCAACAGGGCGCGCTCATTGTTTGCCTGCCCCCTCGCCGCACGCGCGGCAACGCCCTGCAAAATGGCGGCGAGGCGGAACAGATTGAATGCGATGTACCATTCGACAGGCCGGTCAAGTACCCTTCCCGATATCGCCAGATACCGATCGAGCGCTTCATTCATTGTCGGTATACCTGAAGCACGGAAGTCAACAGTATTCATTGCAATGCGTTCGCCCGGAGGGGCGCGCCACATCATCAGATAATATGTCAGGTCTGCAATCGGGTCTCCCAGAGTGGAGAGCTCCCAATCAAGAACAGCGGCTATCTGTGGCAGGTCCGGCTTCAGTATCATGTTGTCGATGCGATAGTCGCCGTGGACAATACTCTGTGCTGTCTCTGGCGGAAGGGTTTCTGATAACCAAGCAATCAATTGCTCCATATTCCTATCATGAGGAGGCTCTGACGCCCGGTATTGCTTCGACCAGCGGAAAAGCTGCCTGGAAAAATAGTTTCCTGCCTTGCCAAAGTCCGACAGACCGACTTTGCTGACATCAATGCGATGAAGGGCTGCCAGCGTGTCAATCTGATCGTTATAGATCGCACGGCGCTCAGCCGGCGACATGCCAGGAAGTTTGGGATCCCACAGGATTAGTCCCTCAACCATCTCCATCAGATAGAAGGCGGATCCGATAACAGACGGGTCAAGGCAAAGGCCGAAAGTCCGGGGCACCGGAAAACCGGTGGGGCCAAGCGCAGTCATCACCTCGAATTCTCTCTCAATCGCATGGGCGGAGCGGAGCAAAGCACCGGGGGGCTTTCGACGGAGCACGTAGTTGCGCCTTGCGGAAGCTAACCGAAAGGTTGGATTGGACTGCCCGCCCGGAAGCCTCTCTATCGTGATCGGCCCTTCATGGTCGGAGATTTCTTGTTTCATCCAAAGCTCGAGCCGCCTTGCCGCCTCATGATTAAAATCTCCAGTCTGCGTTGTGACCAGCTGGTCGTTTGCAGTTTGTGAGGACATGATTTGCCTCTTCTCCCATGTGCCCTGTCGGATGACAGCAATCGATAGCCGCTCAATTACCTTGCATTTTGCATGCAATATAGTCAAAACTCAAACTCAGAAGCCATGATGGTAGCAGTCGGGGCCACGTTGGTGTCGCTATGGGCAGAGGGAGAGGCGATCGTGGCAGCAGCGTAAGAGACTGGAAAATATGATATATTTACATGCAATCGCGAGCGCCGAAGAACGGCGACTTTTGCGTCCCTGGGCTTTCTCAGGAAAAAATGTAGAGCTCCGCAGCCTCTGAAATGCATCCGATATTAGTTTGGGACAGGATTCCTTGAAAAGGGCATGCCCGCCTACCGGATTGCCTCTGTGGCAGTTAAGCGATTGGAGGTATGGAGCCGGATTTCAGGTCAGCCCCCCCCCGAAAGGCACCTAGAGTTGTAACTTGACAGAGCGGAATACCTAAATTGATCGGATTGAATGAAAAGGAAGGGCCGCTTGCAGGCTTACGGGTCGTAGAGTTGGGCCAACTCATCGCTGGGCCATTCTGTGGCCAGTTGCTGGGTGACATGGGAGCCGAGGTCGTCAAAATTGAACCGCCTGGTGGCGGAGATCCGATGCGGGCTTGGGGTCAGGGCGACAACCCCACCTGGTGGCAGGTTATCGCTCGTAACAAATACTCCATTGAGGCCGACCTAAAGACACCCGAAGGGCAGAATCTCGCCCGCAGACTTATCGAGAAAGCTGACATCCTAATCGAGAACTTCCGTCCGGGTACGCTCGAAAAATGGTCTCTGGATCCTCGAGACCTACTGCAGCTAAATGAGCGCCTTATAGTCATTCGCGTATCCGGTTATGGCCAGACGGGCCCCTACGCTTCCCGTGCCGGTTTCGGCGGAATCGCGGAGGCTATGGGAGGGTGGCGCAAGATCGTTGGCGAACCGGATCGCGTTCCGGCGCGAATGGGCGTTTCCATTGGCGACACACTGGCAGCGACCTATGGCTGCATGGGAGCGCTTGCGGCGCTGCATGAGCGCGAGTCAAGTGGCAGGGGTCAGATTGTCGACGTAGCGTTATATGAATCTGTGCTGCAGGTCATGGAAGGGCTTATTCCCGAATGGGCGATTGCGGGCCATAAGCGTGAGCGCACCGGGTCCAAACTGCCGGGTATCGCGCCCTCGAATGTCTATCGGTGCCTCGACGGAGAGTATCTCATAGGCGCGAACCAGGACAGCGTATTTGCACGTCTCTGCAGTGCGATGAGCCGCCCGGAACTCGCCTGCGACCCGCGATATGCCACGCATATTGCACGCGGACAGAATCAGAATGAACTCGATGAGATCATCGACGCCTGGACCGCGACAATTTCAGTCAATGAACTTGAAGCGCTCATGATCGAGCACAGCGTCCCGGCCGGGCGTATCCTTGACGCAGAGGATATGCTGTCCGACCCGCATTTCGCTGCCCGCGAGGCCATCATAACGCTGGATGTGCCCGGTCTCGGAGCCGTACCTATGCAAAGCCCGGCACCCAAACTTTCGCGCACGCCATCGTCTGTCCGTCGCCGCGCGCCACAGGAGGTTGGCCAGGATTCCGCCGAAATCAGGAAGCGTTGGCTGGGGGAATAGTCTGCATTGACCCTTCTGCCACGGGCTTGGCAGGGACGGCGCCTCTGTAGATTTCTTCAAACCCAGATTCCGATTTTTTGCTGACTCAGCGCAGAGCCAATTTCCGGGTTACAGTTCCCCGAAGGATTCCTGCTGCGACAACTCGCTGAGCGAGCGCTCTGCCGAATCCAGAAGCAAGGTCGACACATCATGCATACAGCAGAAGGTCCTCACAATTCAGTCAGGCGACTCATAACAAAAGCACATGAGATGTGAGCGCGCCAAACACCACACCTTCACGCGCCTGAAATCGTTATTGTTGACGCTAGAGCGCTGCGAGTGCCGCTTCGGCGACAATCATGTCCTGGTCATAGTGACCACCACTGACACCGATGCCACCGATAACACCCTCTTTTTCACTGATTGGAAAACCACCGCCGAAAACAACAAGACGCGGCGTATGTACAATGCCGTGCAGAAGCGGCGGGTCATTCTTGATAAAATCAAACCAACTATGCGTCGGGATGCCGAAGCTTACCGAAGTATAAGCTTTATTGCTTGCGATATCGACCGACAGAAGAGGCGCGCCATCCATACGACGGAACGCTTTCAAGGTACCAGACTCATCGACAATGGAGATGGCCATAGGAACGCCAATTTCCTGCGCCTTGGCAGTCGCTGCTTCGATCAGCCGATCACAAGCGGCCTGAGTGATAGAGTGGCGGGTTACAGTATTTGACATGTCAAATTCCTCCTTTGAGTTTTCGCACTAAACAGTACCGGTTTTCTTGATAGTTAAGTCCGCGCAGCTTCAGGCTGTTTGCGCCAATGATGGGTCGCCCCTGCATTCAAACGATGGCCCTGACTGCGCTGAGTATTCGATCCTTGCTTGCAAAGAGCTGCTTCTCCAGAGCTCCATTATACGGAACGTGGACCATCGGCGCTGCAACGCGCTGAATTGGTTTACGCAGACTCTCGAAGCCCTCCTCGCAGACGACGGCGGCAATCTCGGACGCAACGCTACCAACTTTATGCGAGTTGTCGACGATCACGAGCCGCCCCGTCTTCGCAACAGAAGTTAGAATTGTCTCCTTGTCCATCGGAACAATCGTTCTGAGGTCGATCACCTCGGCGCGAATACCTTCGCGCTCAAGCGCCTCAGCTGCAGAAAGAGCGTGAGGTAAGCATCCCGCGATGGAGACAATTGTCAGATCCGACCCCTGGCGTTTTATGGCAGCCTTGCCAATCGGCACGAGCAGGTTCTCATCGGTAGAAACTTCTTCTTTCTTGCTCCAGAGAGTGATGTCCTCGAAGAAAATGACCGGATCGTCATCCCGGATTGCGGCTTTCAGCAAGCCCTTGGCATCTGAAGCCGTCGCTGGCGCAAGCACCTTCAGGCCCGGCGTGTTCATGAACAACGGGTAAGGGCGATCCGCATGCTGCGCGGCTGTTCGGTTATTATAGAATGTGCTTGCACGGACTACGAGAGGCACTTTCAGCTGCGCCCCGGTCATAAATCGCAGCTTTGCGGCCTGATTGATGATCTGGTCGGAAGCAAGGTAGCAGAAGCTAGCGATTGTAAGATCCACGATCGGCCGAAGGCCCGTGAGCGCCGCGCCGACACCTACACCTACAAAGCTGTTTTCGGATATCGGCGTATTGCGAAGGCGCTTTTCATCGAACTCATCGAACAGAGATTGCGCACCGTACACCGCGATGTCTTCGCCCATGAGGATGACACGCTCATCACGCCGCATTTCTTCGCGTTGCGCCTCAACGATAGCTTGGAGATAGGTCAGTTTCTGGGTCGAGTTGCTCATCTTAGTCCTGCCCCTCGAAAGGCTGCATGTTGATCGGATTACTGAACATGCAGTCCCAAAGGTCGCCCATCTCGGGATCAGGACTTTCGCGTGCGAACGCCACGGCCTCTTCGATAATCGCGGCAACCTCAGCTTCAATACGTTCGACCTCAGCAGAGAGACCTCTTGAGACAAGAACCTCTCGGTAAAGTATAATAGGGTCGCGCTCGCGGCGGTAATAGCTGATCTCTTCCTTGCTGCGATACTCGATCGGAATCGCCAGCCTGTTAGAGTGCTCGTCAAACCGATATGTTTTCGCTTCGATCAGCGTAGGCCCGCCGCCCGATCTTGCACGCTCGACGGCTTCCATAGTGACCGCGTAGACAGCCTCCGCATCCTGGCCATCTACGACCACGCCAGGGATGCCAAAACCATCGGCGCGGCGGGCGATCTCAGGCTGACCGTGAGATTTCGCTACCGACGTAGTAACAGCGTAGCCATTATTTTCGCAAAAATAAATGACAGGCAACTTCCAGACTGCTGCCATATTTACGCTTTCGCTGAAAGTGCCTTGATTGGTGGCGCCATCCCCGAAAAAACAGAGGCTTACCTGATCTGTGCCGCGCACCTGAATGCTCAGGCCTGCGCCGGTCGCAATCGGAAATCCGCCGCCGACAATTGCAGATTCGGCAATCACGCCGCAACTGGGGTCCGTCAAATGCATCGAACCACCGAGGCCCTTGCAAATACCGGTCCTTTTGCCGAAAATTTCCGCCATCAACGGTTTGATCTCAGCGCCTTTGCCAATCGGATGGCCGTGTGACCGGTGCGTTCCGGTAACATAGTCATCGACCCGCAGCGCTATGCAAGCGCCACCGATTGCGGCCTCCTGACCGATGCTCAAGTGACCGACCGGATTGTAGGCGATGATCGCTTCTTCGAACTTTCGAATTCTCAGCATCCGCGAGAACAGTTCGAGTGTTTGGGAACGATCAAGCGACATCGGGAATTTTCTCGATAACGGCTATCTCAGCCCCGACTTCAATTTCGGCGCCTACCTGGGCTTTAATCTCGATTATCCTGCCGGATGCAGGGGATTCGATTTCAAGTGTCGACTTTGCTGTCTCGACTTCAACAAGGGGCTCACCTGCCTGAATGATGTCTCCTACAGTCTTCAGCCAACGGATTATTGTAGCCTCAGTTATACCCATGCTGATGTCGGGCAGTTTAATTCGGATTGCCATGAAATGAACTCTTCTGTGTATCCACGTACTGAGTTTAGAAGTCCATTATCTGGAACGATAAAAGAAGTGTTCCGGATTAAAGTGCATCCAGTAGCGCTGGACCCGCCCGCTGTCATTGAACTCGAAGATCGAGCTGCCGGGCGCAGACACTTCCTTGCCTTCGAATGTGCCCCGTATTGTCCAGCCGATGCTTGCGAAAGGCGGGTCTATTATCGTGCGTTCGATCGTCCGGTGATAATCGGTCAGTGCACCGAAAGACTTGCGCTCCACCTCTCGCTCAGTTGCTCTATCCGGGACGTAAACTCCGTTTCGCCACCCCTCAACATCTGGTGCCATTATGGCGTCGATCTTGGTACTAACTACCTCGACACCCGTCTCGGGCCGAGCGTTTTCCGCCGCATTGAGGTTGCGTAACGCGCTTGCAATCTGCTCCCTGGTGCTCATTTCATCTCCCTTTTTGAAACGGTTTCATTGAGGCGCCGCGATGAGGGCGTCTGCCTGCGAACAGGACGTTTTCACTTCGAAATCGCTCATCTGCGGCGCCCTCGTTTCATCCACAAAACGATCGTACGAAAAGGTCCACGACGCAGGCACGCCATTCTTGTCCAGGTACCAGCTGTCACAGCCCGTGACCCAGACCGTCTTTCTTGCTGCTTCGCATCTCTCCTGCTCGAAGCGCTGCATCGAAGCCTCTGTAGCATTCACCTCAGCATACTCGCCAAAACGAATGCCATCGACCAGCTTAAGGATATATTCGATCTGGTGTTGCGCGACTTCGACGAGCGAGAAATTCCCCACAGGGCTGTTTGGCCCATTCAGAAAGAAGAAGTTTGGAAATCCAGGCACACTAATTGAAAGGTAAGCCTTTGGGCCATCAGCCCAGACGTCATCAAGATCAATCCCGCCCCGGCCTGTCACCTGCGCCGGCCGGATGAACCGGTCGACCTTGAAGCCGGTCGCAAGAACCAGCACGTCAAGCTCATGCAGCACGCCATCTGCAGTGCGCACCCCTTCGGGCTCAATGCGCTGTATAGGAGAGGTCACGAGCGCGGCATTTGGGTGCTGGATCGCGCCATAGAAGCTATCGGAGATTACGAGCCGCTTGCATGCCGCTCGATAACTTGGCGTCAGCTTGCGACGCAGATCAGGATCGCGCACGCCCTCAAGGCTCTCCCGGCAAATACGCTCGATCTCAGCGAGCTCGGGCGAGTTTGCGTCGATGACTGCAGTCGCATAACCTTTCATGGTCTTGCTTCTAAGCTCACTCACCAACTGCTCAAGCGCCCCGGGGTCGGACCTAAAACGCGCCTTATCTTTCTCTGTGTACGGCGTATTTTCACGCGGGAGGACCCATTGCGCCGTGCGCTGGAACAGATGATATCGGCTTGCCCTTGGAACAAGCGCCGATGTCAACTGAGCCGCTGTCGATCCGGTTCCGATAACACCGATGCGCTTGCCATCGAGTTCTACTTGATGATCCCATCGGGCAGAATGGAACACTGAACCCCGGAACGTTTCAATTCGCTCGAAATGCGGGATGTTAGGATGGTGCAGCACACCGGTCGCTACAATCACAATATCAAAATGCTGCTGATGTCCGCTGGCAGTCAGCAGATCCCAACCACCGTCCGTATAATGAAGCTTTACAACTTCGTCATTGAATCGAATTAATGGAACGATGCCGAATTCATTTGCTACGCGCTCAAAATAGGTGCGGATAGCCTGCCCACTGGCCATCAGGGAATCCCATTCGGGATTGCGGGCGAAGGAATAAGTGTACCAATGCGCGGATACATCGCAGGTGAGGCCAGGATACGTGTTCTCCCGCCAGGTACCGCCGACACTATCGCCCTTTTCAAAGACTACGCAGTCTATGTCGCGCTGCCTCAGCTTTATCGCCGCGAGGATCCCCGCCATACCGGCGCCGATTATAGCAGCTTGCAATGGCTTCCGAGCCGACTTCTTAACGACATCGTCTCTGGGTTTCGCGATTTCAGTCATCCCCCCCCCAATCGAAGCATTCTTGTTGGCTGCACAGAGCCCGGCCCCAGGACCGTGTCGCAACAATATTGCATCCAATCCTGACCAATTCAATGCATTTATTCTTTGGCGCGCAGGCCTGTCTGCCTGCGATCAAGCACTGGATCAAAAGGAAGATCCCATGTTGCGCCGCCACAAGATACTTACCTTACCAGTCAGAACCCAAGAGCACCTGTTGGTCCATCGATTCCGAGGCCGCGCATCGGCAGAAGCGTATGCGCACGAGATCACTCATACCAACTCGGGGAAATTCGACTCATCGGGATTGAACGCTCCCTGAACAATGCGCGACCTAACAGATACCTCCAGATTCCCAACTTGGCCGACTTCTGATTCGGTCAGTGGCGAGTAGGAGCTTGTCATTGGAGCGGCCATCAAATTACGGATGGATTATACGGGGACATATCTTCGCACGGCGGCGAAGGTATCGCGTGAAACGCGCCAGGTGCGGCGTCTTTTGGCTTTGGCGGCGGTCTGTTAAGTTGCCTCCTGGAGAGAGGCGGCAGCGGCTGGCGGTTTACATCGCCAAACTTTGCGCGACTGGGTTTTGTGGTTCGACGAAGCTGGGCAGTACGGCCTGATCGACGGTAAGGCGCCGGGCAAAACGCCGAGCCTGAACGAGCACCGGAGCAAGGCGTTGACAGACATTGTCGAGCGCGGCGCCTATCCATTCGCTGACTGGGTTGTGCACTTGCGGCTGGTGGATTTACAGACTTGGATACTTGAGGAATTTGGCATCACGGTGAGCGAGACATTGATAAGCCGGTGGCTGAATTTGCTCAGCTTTTGCAAGCCGACAGCCCCCCCCCCCTCCCCCGCCAGCGCGCTCATGATGGCAATGAGCTCGCCGAGCAGTATTCCTCGTCTCTCCGAAGCGCTGCAAATCAAGTTTCAGGATTGAGCGGGAGCAAAAAAACGCGTTGGCGCGTTTTGCCGAAAAGCGCGGATGGGGCAGAAAAATAAGATCACGCGGCGCTGGGCCAGGCGCGGAACACGCCCCATCGCGCCAGGTGGTCAGCGCAAGAAACCGGCCTCCATATTCGGCGCGGCCTGCCCGGCCTGCGGCGCCTGCGCCCGGCAGGTCCTGCCTCGGGTAGGGACGCCCTCGCGATGAACCTCCACTTCGCCGAGATCAGCAAGGCTGCCGCATCGGGTGCACATGCCGTCGTCATCATGGACCAGGCCGGATCGCACAACACGCCAAAGCTCGCTATTCCAGACAACATCACCATCCGGATGCTGCCGCCCAAATCACCCGAGCTCAATCCGGTCCAGAACGTCTGACATTACATGCGCAGAAACTGTCTCTCCAATCGCGTCGTCAAAGATCACGACCGGATCGTCGCGTTCCGCTGCGAAGCCTTAGCCAAACTTACAAACAACCGTGCAGCAATTTTGTGGCGGGCTGCGGCGAACCGCAGGTGCCCGCCCCGGAACCAACTATCGCAACACCCGCAGAAGTCCCGAATTGCATACAAATTCCTTGCGCTTGCGCTGATTGTCGCTTACCCAACCCGGAAATAAAAAACCGGGAGGGGTATTTGACAAAAAAACGCGCAGCCGGCGAACTCGCTGCCGCCGCATTGGCCGGGCTTGGCGTAACTGAAATCTTTGCCCTGCATGGCAGTCACCTCGACCCATTGTTCATGGCTTGCGATGAATTTGGTATCAGGCTGACCGATACCAGGCATGAAGCTTCGGCAGGTCATGCCGCGGATGCTTATGCACGGTCCTCGAACGGCAGGCTCGGAGTGTGTGCCGTGACCGCCGGCCCCGGCTTCACGAACGCCCTGACCGCAATGGCAAACGCCTATCTGGACCGCATTCCCACATTGTTTATCGCTGGCGCAGCACCCGCGCGCGACGAAGAACTAAACACGCTGCAAGGCGGATTTGATGCCGTCGCCATGGCAAGACCAGTGACAAAATCGGCTCTGCGGGTCACTGATCCGCATCGCATCGTCGAATATGTTCGGCGCGCCGGAGAAATCGCATTGATGGGACCGCCAGGGCCTGTCTTTCTCGAGATTCCGATAGACGTCATGTTCTGGCCAACCAACGAAGCGCCGCCGGACACAAGCAAATGGCAAAAGCCGTCCAACCCGGCCCCCTCCGGAGAGCTCACCTCAAAAACGATCGCAGCACTGCGTAAAGCGAAGCGCCCAGTCATTATTGCGGGCGGCGGAGTCATGCTCACCAATTCAGGAGACCGGCTGCGCCGCCTGGCGGAGCAAACAGGGATACCTGTCATTGCAAGCCAGAAGGTCCTTGGCGTCCTGCCGGACGATCACCCGTGCTATGCTGGTCCAGCGGCCAGCCTCGCGAAAGCCGCAGCAACAGGTTCACCAGCCGATGTCGTCCTGCTGGTCGGCGCGCGCATGGGTATGTTCCTCGGCGGCGCGATGGGGGCCATCATTCCGCAGGATGCTTATGTTATTCAGGTAGAAATCAATCCGGAAGAAATCGGCAGGGTACGGACGGCCGATCTAGTGATCGTTGCGGATGCGGGACAGACGATTGACGCGCTGATTGAAGCTGCCCCAGCCAAAGGGCTGGCTCAACATGCAGCCTGGGCAAAGACCCTTCGCAGCTGCCGGCCAGATATCAGGGGCGCTTTTGCGGAAGCACCCAGGAACTCCGCGCCAGGAAAAATTCATCCTGGCCACGCCGTCAGCGCTGTCATGGATGCTCTACCTGAAGGAACTGCCGTCGTTGCGGACGGGGGGGAAGCGGGCAACTGGGTTGGTGATCTTGTTCGTTCGCCCGGCGCAGGGCAGCATCTTCGTTGCGGCTATCTCGGATGTCTCGGCATTTCGCCCGGCTTCGCGATTGGCGCGGCACGCGCTCGCCCGGGCAAGCCCGTGGTGTGTTTCGCCGGCGATGGCGGCGCCGGATTCAACGTCCAGGAATTCGACACTATGTTTCGCCACGGCCTTCCAATTGTCACCGTAGTTCTGAATAATTTCGAATGGGGAATGTCCCGCAACGCGCAGAACCTGCTCTACGGTAAACAGCGCGAGGTTATAGTAGCACTTGAGGATACGCGGTTTGACCTTGTTGCTAAAGGTTTCGGCCTCGAAGGCGAGCGGATAACACGCTATGAGGACATTACCCCTGCCGTCAAACGTGCATTCGCCTCGGGGAAACCTTACTGCCTCGATGTCATTATCGATGCTGCGGTCATGCACCCGCGGACAAAGATGATGGTTGGTGACGGGGCCGGGAAAGGCGATGTGCCAATCCCCTACTACGCCAATATCAAGACCTGATCGGTCGCCCGCCGGTTACCACATACTAAAGGTCATGCCTCTTGGTTACGCCCGGCTTAACAGGCTGGCCATTAGTCAGGCAGCCATCTGTCTCAAAACAGCTTACGACGGATAGACACGGAGAGGACGGATAATGCCACAAACGC
>WGOA01000035.1 GCA_016124275.1 Bacteroidota bacterium | reverse complement strand
CGGAGGGTCTGATCCGCTGGTTTTGACGGGGGTAGCGCGGAAGCACGCACAGAAACGGACACGGGAGCAAAAATGGCCGGCTTGCGGCGGCGGCTCCATGACGGGCGTCAGACCCGGGGGAAATGCGCGTCAACGCCGGGCTGCTGCTTCGCCTTATCCAGACCGATGTCTGCCCGCCGGCTCCTACTGCCCGCGCTCCTCGTCGTCTTTATCGTCTTTGTCGCGGCGGAATATATCGCCGATGCCTTTGCCGATTCGCTCAATGGTTTCCAGGCTTCGGTTCAGAGGCTCCGCAGATACATCATCGTAAACGTCCAGCATGGCCGTTTCAATCCGCTGCTGCGGGTAGATCACGATCTTGCTGACGGCTTCAGCCTGCCTGTCTAAGCGCATGGCCGCCTGGTCCAAACTCAGGGAGTGCGAGACAAAACCCCTTCTGGAAGACACCAAAATGACCAGCTCATCAATAGAGGCCTTGGAGGCCTCTTGCACAAAGGAATCCACCGATTGATAACCGGACTTGGTCACGGGGATCGAAAATCCTCCCGCTTTCCAGATGGCTTGAATGGCTTCCAGGGTTTCCGCTGAAGCAAAAAGTTTAGCGGAAGCACTTAATTCCTGCCCAAGGCGGCCAATTTTCTTGACCCAGCGCTCAAAGCCGTTTTCGCGCTCCGCCAATTCGGGCACATAAATCAGCATGCTTTTGTGCAGCACCAGCGGACGGACCAACTCACAGACAAAAACAACCCTATCCGTATTGCTTACTATGCTTTCAACTTTCTCGCCAATCAACTTTTGAATCATGCCGGTCCTGCTGGGCCAACCAATGATCAATAAGTCGGCCATAACTTCTCTTACGGTACGTGTAATGCCACTGGCCACGTTGTGATCGATGGTTGCCAACACGTTAACCTTTGCTTCCATGGCTGAGGCTTCGCGGACAAACTCTTCCAGTTTACTTCGAGATTTTAATATATTAACTTCAGCTTCTTCGTTATTGGGCACCACGGTCAACAGCGAAACCGAGGGCAAGGACGATTTGTCGCGAATCAACAGCGCCAATTCCAGCAACTTGCTAAAGTTGGCAATGTTGGCCAGTGGAAGCAGGATATGCTCAGGTTTCTTGGTGAGTTCTTCTTTGGCTGGTGCTGTGTCTTCTTCACTGGTCAGCAGAATTTCTTTAGCCGCCCGCTCAGTAACAAAGGAAGAAACAATACAAGTTATCAATATAAGAATAATGGTACCATTTAATATGGTTTCATCCAGAATTCCCGCATCGTAGCCCACCAGCACCACCGTCAGGGTGGCTGCAGCTCGTGCACTGCTCAGTCCATAAATCAACCCGCGCTGGGCTGCGGTGTATTTAAAAACCAATTGCGTGATCCACGCTGCCAGCCATTTGCCAATAAGGCCAACAGCGGTCAGCACCCCTGCAATAATCAATGCTGTGGGCCCGCTCAGAATAACGCGCACATCCACCAACATGCCCACAGAAATTAGAAAGAACGGAATGAACAAAGAGCTGCCGATGAACTCGATGCGGTTCATCAACGCAGAAGAATGCGGTATGAGTCTATTCAAGGCTAACCCCGCAAGGAATGCGCCAATGATGGGCTCCAGGCCAGCAACTTCCGCCAGAAATGCGGCAAAAAAAACGGCGGACAAGACAAAAATGTAGTGCGAGTGTTTTTCGCTTTCCAGCGCACTGAAAAACCACTTTGCCACTCTCGGAATGATGGTGAACACAAACACGGTATAGACCGTCAGGGAAATACTCAACTGTATCCAAAAGGCCTGGTTGAGGCTGCCTTCGTGCCGTCCCAAAATGACCGCCAAAATCATCAAGACAGCGGTATCGGTCAGAATCGTACCACCCACGGTGATGGCCACTGCGGGATTTTTAGCAATGCCCATTCTGCTGACGATGGGATAGGCCACCAATGTGTGCGTGGCAAACATGGCAGCAGTGAGCAGACTGGCATTAAAATCCATGCCCAACAAGTAGTAACAAACCGGGAATCCGCTGGCAATAGGCAGGATGAACGTTAGAAATCCGAACCAGACACTTTTGACGCGGTGCCGCCTGAAGTCGTTCAGATCAAGTTCAAGACCAGCAATAAACATGATGTAAAGCAGGCCTATGGTAGAGAACAAATCAACGGCGGCATTCTTTTCAATGATATCCAGACCATGGGGTCCGATCACCACGCCAGAGATGACCAGCCCGATGAGCCCTGGAATGTTCAAGCGCTTTAATAGAATAGGCGAAAGAAGTATAATAAAAAGAATCAATGAAAACATCAGCACCTCATTGCCCAGCGGCAAGGTAAACTCGTGCTTCAAATGATCCCAAAATGCCTCCATGGTGGCGAATATCGCCAAATTTGGTTGAACAAATGTTCAATTTAGCGGCCGAAAGGCGCGGCAGCTCCGAATCTGCCAGAAGGAGGATAGCAGAAAGTGCTCCGCCTTAACGCAGCAGCGTAACGTTGCCCTTCAGCGTCACCTCTCCGCCCGTTTCAGAACCTTTGCGGAAACGGATCAGCCAAATGTACACCCCACTCTCCTGCTCCTTGCCGCGAAAAGTGCCGTCCCAACCGGAGCGGATGTCGTCCGAGCGGTAAATGACCTCGCCCCAGCGGTTGAAAATGACCAATTCAAAAACAGGATACAGCACCTCGTTGGTGACGCGAAAAACATCGTTCAGGCCATCGCTGTTGGGCGTAAAGGCATTGGGCAGGACCAAATCCACCTGGTTGATGAGCACCAGCACGGAATCCGGCTCGCCAGGGCAGCCGTTCTGGGTGCCAAATACGGTGTATACGGTAGGCGTTTGCGGAAAGGCCAGGGGCGAAGGGCAGTTGGCGCAGGTCAACGTTGCGGCGGGGCTCCAGGTGTAGGACACAAGTCCGGTCGCTGTCGTACTAACCCCCAGTTGACCCAGCGATCCGTCGTCAATGATGAGCGTGTCGGGCACGGTGTTCACCACCGGCGGCTCGTTGAGCACCGCCACAATCGGGCTGCTGCTGCCGCTGCAGCCATTGCCGTCGGTTACCTGTACGGTGTAGGTACCCGCTGCAGTTACCGTAACAGTTTGGGAGGTTTCGCCGCTGTGCGGCCAGAAATAGGACACAAATCCGGGGCCCGCATCGAGCAACACCGTAGGCACGCAATCTTCAAAGGGTCCGGGAGCCGGGGCGGGAGCGGGCAACACAAACACGTCACGGGTTACGGTATCGGTGTTGTCGCAGGCATCAAAGATAATAGACGTATACGTTATATCGGCGGAAGGGTTCACGTACACGGTGTCAGCCGTTACGCCGAGCGGCAACCATAGGTACTCGTATGGCGGCACCCCCCACTGCCCGGTGGGGGTTAGCGCCAGCGTATCGCCCTGGCAAATGGTAAAGTCCGGTTCATCCGGCGATAAAATGGCGTTCTCCGTAACCGTCCTTCCCTCGATGGTGATTTTCCAACTGTTGTCGGGCATGAAATGGCAGATGACTCCGCAATTCGGGCCGTTGCAGGAACAGTGGAAGGTGCGCATCTCAAAGGTCAGCACGTGGTCGGCGCAACTGGGTGGAATGCAGTTGATGGTGTTGAACATGTTCAGCGAGTCGCCGAAGCAGGTGCCCGCACTGTCGCCTTCCGGGGGCAGGCAGCTCCAGTAGGAGCCGGCGCTTGGCGAGGTCTCGCAGGGCCCGACAATCTGAAAAGCCGCATCGCGCATCAGGCAATCGGTCATGCCGATGACGCAGCCCATCAGCACGCTGAAATACTGCGCGTCAAACCAGGCATTGGTCAACGTGGTCATACCCGGCACGGTCACCGTGAGCGTTGCGTTGCAATAATCCGTCAGGTCAAAACAAGTGGGGTCATAATTGAAGCCAATTTCGCCGACCGTGTATGTGGCTATGCCGTAAACAATGGGATCTACGGTAACAGGGTAACTGCGCTCCGCGCTTTGCAGCCAGGCGGCATCCACCACCGTTTCTACCACAAAGCCGGTGTTGGTATTGTACCACTGGTAGCCGATGAGGCCCGGCGTTTCCAAACTGTTTGCCCCGGAAGCGTCGTAGAGCAGCGGCGCTTTGAGGCCCAGCAGGGCTTGAAGGCCAGGGTTTGTCGGGCGAAGGGCTCCGCTGCCTTGAGCAGCAGGCTTATCGCCATTTGTGCGGCGCTGCAACCGGAGCTCGCCAGTAAAACAGCGCTCGCCGCCAATGGTGACCCATTCACCGCTTCCGGGCAGCTCCACCAATTCATAAAGGTTCTCGTCCATGTGGGGCAGGTCCCAGCGGTCGCGGAAAACGATGCGGTCGCCGGCGGGCAAAGCCGCGCGATCGCGGATGACAAAGTCTGTTTCAATTTCGCCCTCGCGAAAGAGCTGCACCAGGTCAATGCCCGGCCACGCGTGGTAAGCGCGCAGCCCGTCGCGGCCCACGTGCGCCAGGCGCTCCCGGTCCGGAGCCCCGAAATTAATCGGCGCAGGAACAGACTCCATTCCCCCGGCGGTCATGGGCACATGCGTTTCGCCCAACAAACGCTCCGCCCCGGAAAAGCGCATCGTGACCCCGTCGGCCATGCGAATAAACGCGCGGCCAGCAGACAAATCCAATCCGGTAGGCAAGGGCTGCGATGGAGCGTGGTACACGCCGGGCTCGTCGGCGGGACGCAAAAAAGGATCGCGCGTGAGCCAGGGACTGGGGGCGGGTGATTCACCTGCCGAACCGGCGGCCGCGCCGCCCGCTTTAAAATGCAGGGGCCCCGAAGACTCCTGCACGAAAAAACGAGTGCCTCCCGAGCCGTTGGCCACAAAATAGCGGCCGGTTTCCGTGCGGCGAGCGGGCAGCTCCACGCAATCGGTACAGGGCGCATCCCAAGGCAACAGGCCGTACTCGGGATGCTGGCGATCGCGCGCGGTAGCCAGCCGTTCCAATTCCGGGCTTATGCGGCGTTCATAGGCACCAAATGTGGAAAAATCGGGTTTGCGGGCGCGCATGCCCGGGGCAATCACGGGACCGTCCGCAGCCAATTGACCCGGCTGCTGCGCAGCGAGCGGGAGCCCTTCGCCCGAAACAAAAAGCAGCAACAGCGCGGTGCGCAGCGGCAATGCCCGCCAAAGCTGATGCAATAGCCTCACCGGACCAGGAAGATTTCGCCGCGCTTTTCTACCGGGAATCCGTCTCCGCCCACTGCGACGATGTTATAAATATACGTGCCTACCTCTTGCAACTCGCCTTTGTGGCGGCCGTCCCAGCCACTGGAGGGATTGTTGACCTCGTCTGCGTTGTTGGAGGTGTAGAGCAGTTGGCCCCAGCGGTTAAAAACGCTGATCTGGTACTCCAGCACCGCTTGTCCATAGACGGTAAAGTAGTCGTTGCTGCCATCGCCGTTGGGCGAAAAAGCGTTGGGTACGTACAGCAACGCCTCGCAGATATCAATGACTTGGTACACTGGAAAATCGAGAGTGATCGGGCAGGCTTCATCCGGGCTGTTCACAATGACCTGGTAGTCGCCTGGCGCGCGCACATCCACCACCTGCCCGGTTTGGCCATCGGGAACAGCCGTCCAGGAATAGTTGCTTCCCGGGAAACCGGCGTCCAATTCAGCTGTGCCGCCGGGGCAAATGGGCAGGCTGTCGCGGAGCTCCGTGCGCGGGTATTCCACCGTCAGGAACACCGTGTCGTCATCGATACAGCCGAAGGCGTTGGTGCCGAACAATACTGCGAACTGGCTGGTATCCGGTTGCAGCGTTAAAAGGCTGTTCAAACTGGCGGTTGTGTCGGCAAGCAACCATTCGTAGGCGAGAATGTCCACTGTAGAGCCGTCCAGCGTGATGGTCTCGCCAATGCACAAGGTTTGATCGGTTCCGGCATCCACCGCTGTTGACGCAACCACCTCCAGCGTTTTGGTGCCTGTTCCCGAGCCACAAATGTTGAGCCCGAAAATGCTGACATCATACGTGCCCGGCTCGTCAAACACCATGCGGATGACGTTGTTGGCCGTATCCGTAACCGTTCCGCCGCTGACCGTCCACTCGTAAAACGTCTCCGTAAAGAAAGGTACGCTGAGCACGATCGTGTCACCGGTGCACAGCGGACTCGGCGCCGTAATGTTGACTATGGGCACGTCAATGACATCAATGGTGGCCGTATCCGACCAGGGGCCGGGGCATCCGAAATTGATCTCGCGAACGCGAATAGCCAATTCGCCTGTAAACCCTGCCAGGTTCACCAAAATGGGGTTGAAGGCCCAGATGAAGGGCGTGCCGCCGGGCAGAAACTGGAACTGGTAGCGCGAGCGAATGTTGTAGGGCGACACCAGAAAACTGGCCAAACCGCCTTCGCATACCAGCGTTGCAGCAGGTGTAAGTGTGGGTGGATCGTCAGCGGGTGCGCCAATGGTCAGGCGTATGAGCGTGCCCAGGCTGTTCTCCGGATCGGACGAACACTCGGAGACAATGCGCATGTACCACACGCCGGCGTCGAGTCCCAGGGCCAGCAAATCAAAAAGACCCGGGATAGTAATGGTTACGGTAGTGTCGCCGTCCGCTACCACCAAACCCAATTCGCCGTAGCTGACTTGCGTAAAAAACATGGTTTCTAATACCTCTACCACAAACACATTGGTGTCGCAATAATCAATCAGACTTTCCCAAATGTTGACGCCAATGGGCACGTCAACGGTCACGCCGGTTTCTTCGGTGATGCAAACAAAAATGTCTTCTATTTCATTAGTTTCTATATCACATTCCTGAATACAGAAAGGTCCCCATACCGCGCCAATGGTCGAAGGGATGTTGCTCACCACGCGAATAAAGTACCCGCAACCCGGCGGCACGGTGGGCACCAGACCGGAAACCGTGCCGGGAGGCGAGCCTAACAGCGGGTCAAACGTGGCCGAACTGCTGAGCGTGCCAATCGTAACCGGGCTGGCAAAACTGCCCGTGGAATCGCTGAGTTGGGCGGTGTAGGTATTGCCGGCAATGAACGCACCGGTACTGAAAAACGGCACATCAATGACCGAATTGATGCACACTGCGTTGGAGTCCAGCGTCACAGCGGGCTGCAAGGTAGTGATGGTGTTGGGGCAGTCCTGAATCTCAAAACACACCGAAGCAATGCCCGCTATAACCGGCAACGGCGCAACGCGCACCAGCCGGACGCGGTAACAAGGATTGGGGACGGCTGTGCTTGGAATAGGCAGGGTCAGTACGGCACCGAGAGTAGCGGCATCACCGATGGTGAACACGCCCAGGCTGGTGGGGGTAGCCGGGAAGGTTCCCCCGGGAGCAGATAGCTGAATCTGGTACTGTCCGCCGCAAAGCGGTTCGGAAATTTCCCAAAACAGCAACAAGTTTGAAGCCTGGCAAACCGGATCGGGCGACAACGACGTGATCTCGATGTCAATCGGGTTGAGCACCGGGTCATACGTGGCCACCAGCACCACGTCGTCCACGGAAAAAGAGGTGCTTTCGGTGGAAGTGCCGCCGTTGTTGACCCAACGAAACCCGAATTGCAAGTCCTCCACGTTTTCAAACGCCGGGTCAGCGATGGACTCAAATTGCCAGAGTTCTTTGGCGTTGTACTTGCTCAGGCCCACGGGCGTCCAGGGGCCGCCATCGGCGCGGTAATACACCTGGCCGTAATCACTGGCGTTGCCGTCGCAGGTGTAAAAGAAGGTGAAGGTCACGTCTGTTAACCCGAGCGTGCAGTAGCTGCCGGGAATTTCGGCAAAGGCATCGGAGGCTGCTGTCGGATCGTAGTTGGCGTTCTGCACGGCTGGAGTTCCGCTGTCGGCAATGTGCAGGTAGCGGCTGTTGGGCGCAGCGTTGATGGTGCCGAAGTACGTGGAGTCCTGGCTGGGCGTACGCGGGTAAATTCCCCCGCCCAAATATTGGTCGTTGATGACCCAACGGTTCGGGCCCGTGCTTCCGCCCAGGCTGGCCGTGTTTAGGTCGAAAATGGAGGTGCTGCCCTCGAATGTTTCGAAGAACAATTGAAAGGTCTGGGCATTGCTGACCAGGGCCAGCAGGGTAGCCAGGCAGGCGAGAAGCGTCCGTTTCATGAATAACGATCTCCTCTAAAGTAGACAAAACGGGGAAATTATGGCTTGTCGGGCAAGTTTTGCGGCGTGGCTGCGGTTTTGGTCCAGCATTGCAGGTAGCCCCCACCCCCCGCGCCGCAGAGCTTAATCAGGGCTCCGGGGGCCAGTGTCGCCGCGGCAGCGCCGGCCCCAGCCCCGGCCCCAGCCGCAGCCCCAGCCCCGGCCCCAGCCGCAGCCCCAGCCGCAGCCCCAGCCCCCCCCGCGCTCCCCAGCAAAAACCCCAGGTGCTCCCGGGTAAAGGCGGCAATCTGGCCCAAAGCCTCGCCGAAAACCTCGGCCTGGGGAGCTCCCCCCAGCAAACTGGCAATGGCTGCCGCATTGGCGGGCAACAGCTGTCCCCGAACGGCGGCGGCAAACGCCGGCCCGCGCAGGCGCTCCTGGAAGGCGGCCACCAGCGGACCTGTTTTGCGGGCAATGCCGGTGTCCAGCAGGGTCAACGTCCAGCCGTTGCTAAAAGCCGCCTGCAGGCCAGAAACCTGTACCCCTGCCAGGGCAACGGACCTAACCGGCTGTCCGCTGCCAAAGTGCAGGGCCAGGTCCGGTTGGCGGGAGCCGAGGTAACTGATCAGCGGGTCAACGCCCGAACTGCTGCCGTGGAAAAAGCCCTCCATGTGCGCAAAAAAACGAAGCAACGCCGGGCCCTGGCCGGATCCGGAAGCTTCATGATCAGCAGCAGGCACAAGCGAGCCCTCCAGCGCAGCGCGCGCCTCGGGCTTGCCAAACGCATCCAAAATAGCTGCACAAACTGAGCCCGAACTGCCTAAGCCATAGCCTGGGGGAATGTTACTGGCCAGCCACGGCCCTTCCGCACCCCGCAGCAGCGAGGCTTCGAGGGCCGCAAGGTCCAGCCAGCTTGACCATGCCGCGCTGTCCTGAAGCAACCAACGGGCAAAATCGGCCAGCGCAGCGCGCAGGCTCGCCTCAACGGTGCTGTCTTCCCTGCCAGTAGGGCCTTGCTCTGCCGGTACCCACTCCGCGTGCCGCGACGGCCAGGCCATCGCCAGCGCTTCGCTGCCCGCCAGCACAGCGTGCTCGCCGAACAACAGCACTTTGGCTGGGTAACGCGCAGCACCCACCCGAGGCGCCGCGTCCGGCTGCATCGAGTCGCGCTGACCGCTGTCCACCGATGCACTCATGCGATGCGCGTGGGCCCTTCCCCCGCCTGATCGTAAATGACGCGGCCTTCGGCGCAGAAGGGCTGCAGCTCATCCGCAATGAGGGCGCGCACCTTCTCTTCAGCCGATTCCGGGTACAGCAAATGCAGGTTGGGGCCGGCATCCAGCGTGAAGCAGACCGGTATAGAGGTGCGGTTGCGGAAGCCGCGAACCCGCTCAATGAGCGAAAGGGTGGCCGGTTTGAGCAAAATGAACGATGGCACCGACGTCATCATCAGCGCGTGCAATTCCATGGCTTCTGCCTCGGCAATTTCCACCAGCAAAGCGGTGTCGCCGTTGCGCAAGGTCGCAGCCATTTCCAACATGCGCCGGCGGGCATTTTCATAGCGCGCGGGCGCAAAAGGGTTGTCCATCATCATGGCGTGCCCGACGGTACTGGATATGGACTTTCGGCTGGCGTCCACAATTAAAATAGCATCGCGAAGCGTTTGAAACTCCGGGGCCACATCTTCCACGAAAATGGCATAATCATCCGTGGAATCATCAAAGGCTTCGGTTTGCCCCCAGGTCATCCAGGGGCCACACAGCGATCGGCATGCGCTTCCCGAACCCAGCCGGGCCACTCTGCCCGCTTTGCTGCGGAAAAGCGGTCCGTCTTCGGGCAACTCCCCCGCCGAAGCCGCAATGGAGCACAAACACAGCGCCAGCGCACTCATGCCGGATGCCGATGAAGCAATGCCGGAACTGTGGGGAAAGGTATTGCTCGTTTCCACCGCCAGGTCCAGGTCAGCCAACAGCGGCAACTCCTGCTGCATTTTGCCCAGGTAGTTGCCCACGCGCGCGGCAAAATCCGCCGAAGCCTCTCCGCCAGCCTTGAAATCCAACATGCGCCCGGTGCCCTTGCGCCAGCGAACCGTCGTGCGGGTGCGCGACTGGTCCAGCGTCAGGCTCAACGACGGGTTGCGCGGCAATTGCAGGCCGTGTTTGCCCCAGTATTTGACAAGGGCGATGTTGCTCGGGCTTTCCCAAGTGACCTCCCGAAAAGGAGCTGCACCGGATGAAGCCCCCGGATCCGTGCCGGGCTGGGTTGGTTGTTTTTCTTGCACCAGGCAAAGTTCGCAAATAGCCAATGACCGGGCACTTGCAGTACAAGGGCACGAACATTAATGCATGGCAATCGCTACACCCAAAAAAATACGGCCTTCATTGGCCGGTTTTTATAAAGCGGCCGCGGTAATGAACGCCTTGTTGTTGCGCGGAAAGCAGCATTATGCCACTTGGCAAGCCAGCAATATCCAGGATGTGCGCTGTGCTGTTGAGCAAGGTCCATTGGCGCAAAACCTTGCCATCCAGGCTGTTGCACTGAATCTGCCATAAGCCGTTGCCCAGACTGGGCAACGTCAGTGTTAGGGTTGTGGTGCAAATGCTGGGCGAAAGGTTCAGTTCCCGGGCAACTCCTATGGGAAGGAGCAACGATGCCGTGCTGCAGGCAGGAGCCCAACCTTCTTCCACGGCCAACACGCCTTCCTCTACGGACCAGTGCTGCCAACTTCCCGCTCCAACTGCTGCTCGGTCGCGCAAGGAAAACCGGCCGATGCCCTCTGCCGTTCCGGCAATCCGATAAACCGACACCGCTTCTCCCCCGCGATCCCAGGTCAGGGGGCTGCCCGCTGCGCAGTTCTCCGGGCTGAAGTCATCCAGGCTGCAATTGGGTTGCATAAAGTAGGCGTAATCTTCATAGGCGGGATAGGCCCCGAAGACGCGGGCCATCCCAGCTGTGTCGATGCAGACAGCCGTGTATTCGTCGCAGGCTATGGCCAACGCTGGTTCGCCGAAGTCCGTTAACGCCCTGGCCAGAAACACCATGGCCCTTCCCCGGCGATCCGGATTGTCAAAGTGCGTGTCCGTAATCACCCCTTCCATCAGCGGATGCGCCAGAAAGCGGGCAGAATCAACGGTCACTTTGTTGTTAAAAGGATTGGCCAAGGCCGCAGGCGAGGTGACGGTGCCGTTCTCAGCCGAGAAGTAGTACTGGCCCTGAATGGCCATCCCCGCACTGGTGCCCCCAATCACGGTGTTGCGCTCGCGCACAGCCGCACGAATGAGGCTGTCCACAGGGCTGTTGCGCCAAAAACGGAGGTAGTCCCACTGGTCGCCACCGGCAAACCAGATGGCTTCTGCTTGCTGAATGCGGCTCAGCACATAAGGTTCATTGCTGGCATCTGCACTCAGGCAAACAATGGTCTCTACGGAATGGAGCGAAACGCCCATGTCGCTGTAGAAATAATCATTGTAACTGTCCGAACCTGTGCTGCGCAATACCAACACATCACCCCCATCGGCGCGTTGCAAAAACCACCGGATGGCATCGTCATTGTCTGTAGCGCCACCCATCAGGCAAAGACCACCCATAGGATTAGCTATGGCGTCCGCACTGCTGCCTACGCGGTAGCTGGTATAGGTCTGAGCCCAGGCATTTGTTCCGGCAGTGAGCGCCAACAGAAGAGTAATAAGTGGTCCGGTGCTGGAAGCGCATGTCCTGGACGCGAAAAGCCTGGCTAATATATTAAACATATGTTTTAATATGAATTGGACGACATCCTTATGGCCGGACCGGCTGCCAAACTTCGGGGCCTGGTTCCTGTCCTATGAGCATGGTCAACAAACTTAACAGATACGCATCTTCCTGTTCACCACTTTCTGCAACCATGTTCTGAAAAGCGGTATTTGAAAGGGGAAAAATGGAGGTCAAATCAATTTTCCAATCCCCATCTTCCTGGAAAAAACGAAAGGAAAAAGAGGCGGGTTCTCCATGGTGGGCAAATTGCCCATCCCCAAAGGGTACTTGAGCACTGCCCAATCCTCGCGCAGTTCGCCAATCCCCATAAATGGTGACTGTACAGGACTTTTGGTGTTTGCCCCAATCTGTGGGCGTATTTTTGACGCCGGCCCAAAACGCATGCACAATTGGGGCTATATTTTAAGTCTTACGCACCCTCCCAAACTCCCTTACGCCTAAAGAAACCAGCACGATGAAACGCATTCTCTTTTCCCTCAGCTGCCTTTTGCTATCAACTACCGGCTTTGCCCAGGGTCCTATTGCCAAAGGACAGGCCCAACTCAACGCAGGCCTGGGATTGTCCTCTTGGGGTTTGCCGCTGTATGTGGGGCTTGACTTTGGCGTCCACCCCGACGTAACTGTAGGTGGAGAACTATCCTGGCGATCCTACAACGACCGCTTTGACAACAGAAAATACAACCACTCGGTCATCGGACTTTCGGCAAATGGCAACTATCACTTCAATTCGCTGCTGGACATTCCCACCAATTGGGACTTTTACGCCGGCCTGAACCTCGGGTTCTACATCTGGAACTCCGATGATGATTACCCAGGCAGCAATACCTCCGGCTTAGGCTTGGGCGCTCAAATCGGTGGGCGCTACTATTTCAACGACAAGATTGGCGTCAACCTTGAATTCGGAGGCGGCAATGCTTTTTCCGGGGGAAAAGTCGGCGTCTCCGTGCGGCTTTAAGCGCTGCATCACCCCCGAACAGCGGCCCGCCTGGGCTTGTAAAGCCCGTAAAGCAACATTCCGCTCATGGCCAGCATAGCCAAAGCGAGCGAAATCAACAGAAACGAGATCAATCCTTCCAGGATAGCGGAACCCTGTTGCCCTCCAGCAATGGGCATCATTTTCCCGGCACCGGTCAACGCCGCCATCAATACGGCACTGAAATTGGCAAAGGCACCATAAACAGCTAGCCCAAAGACGATGCTGAGCGCCCTGTCGGAGAGGTTGACCCGGCTCCAGAACAGGCTCAGAATCATCAAAAACATGCCGTTGATCACCCCTTCCAAATGTGTGGTCAATCCCATCCGGGGATTGGCCATCATCGGAATGAACAGCCCAACCACCAGTCCCAGGAAAAACAACAAGACGCCCAGGAACAGAATTTTTTCAGATTGCGTGGCCATGTTTTGTTAACTTTTTCAGGGTAAAATAGTAAGTTAATACAACGAACATGCAATTAGGTGCCTTCTCCATTAGCCTTTCCGTCAAAGATTTGGAGGCTTCCCGAGTCTTTTATGAAAAGCTTGGATTCGCTGTTTTTGCCGGTGATGCCAGCAAGCGCTACCTGATCATGAAGAACGGCAATGCTTTGGTCGGGCTTTTTCAGGGAATGTTTGAAAACAACATCCTCACGTTCAATCCGGGTTGGGATGAAAATGCGAACAAAATTGATAATTTCGATGATGTTCGCGCCATTCAACGACAATTGAAGAGCCATAACATTTCTTTGGTTAACGAAGCTGACGAAACCGGCACAGGACCAGGAAGTTTTATGGTGTTAGATCCCGATGGAAACCTCATCCTGCTTGACCAGCATGTGTAAAGCACATTTGAAGGTGTTTCGTTAACCTTATCTTGCTGAAGATCCGAAAATCTCCGTCACACTCAAATCCGGTACTAATTATAAATAAGAAAATAACTACTTCATTCCGACAATGAAAACCGTTTTTCGATCAAAGTTTGGATGGGAAATTGCCATCCCCATTGGGGTAATTTTTTTAGGTGTCTCCGGGTTACTATTAGCTTCACAAGCATCCTGGGTTGGTTTGGCCGTCTTATTGCTCACGTTTATTTGGATACTTCACCTCTTCCTGAACACCCATTACACTGTTGAGAACGGCATGTTGACCATAACCTGCGGATTCCTCTACCGCAAGAAGATTGACCTACAGGCCCTATCTTCTATTCGGGAAACCAACAGCATCCTCAGCTCGCCTGCTACCTCCCTGGACCGGCTGGAACTAACCTGGGGGAGCAATCAAAAAGTTATGGTTTCGCCAAAAGATAAATCGTCGTTCATTGCTGCGCTGCAATCTGTTAATTCGAAAATTATTTATATTAAAAAGAATTAATATAAAATGACTTCGCTTTGTTCTTTCTGCCGTTATCGCCCTGATGGCCATCTACCTTTGAGTCTTCTGCGAGCACCGTGACCAGTATATGCCCACGATTCGGGGATAGAGCGTTGGTTGAACCAACCCTCCGCCAAGCGCCTTTCCGATTTTACGGGGAAACGTTGAGCACCCCAATACTCCGCGAACCAAAGCACCCCATAGCTGTTCCTTAACTTTGCCCAAAGCGGCATCAAACAGCTTCGCCTTCCCTTGGAAACTCCCGATTCCGACCCTTCAGCCCCTTCGCGCAAAGCGGACCACATCCAACTGGCCTTTGCCAGCCAGGTTGATCGCGCTCAACGCGACGAACGTTTTAACTACGAGCCCCTGCTGGCCGCGCATCCCGGCGATCGTCCCAGACCAGTCCCTTTTTTGGGCAAGACCCTGAGCGCTCCGCTTTGGATCAGCAGCATGACCGGGGGAACGGGTGGCGCCGGCCAGATCAACCACCGGCTGGCCCGCGCCTGCGGTGAGTTTGGGCTGGGCATGGGGCTGGGTTCGTGCCGGTCGCTTTTGAACGCAGAAACGCATTGGCCCGACTTTGACGTGCGCGCCGAAATGGGCGAGAAAGGCTTGTTGTTTGCCAACCTGGGCATCGCCCAGATCGAGCGATCGCTGAAAGCCGGCGCTGTGGATGCCATTTCCGCCATGGTGCAGCGCCTGCGCGCTGACGGGCTTACTGTGCACGTCAATCCGTTGCAGGAATGGCTGCAACCCGAAGGAGACCGCATTGAACGACCGCCGCTGGAGACCATCCAGGAATTCCTGGAGCAGTTTCAGGCACCCGTCATGGTCAAAGAAGTGGGCCAGGGCATGGGGCCGGCCAGCCTCGAAGCCCTGTTGCGGCTTCCCCTTGCTGCGGTTGACTTTGCTGCGCAGGGAGGCACCAATTTCAGCATGGTGGAATTGCTGCGCGGAACCGAACAGGCCCGGCAGGCGTATACCGGGCTGAGCCGGGTCGGTCACACGGCTCCGGAAATGGTGGAAATGGTCCATGCCTTGTACAACACCCTGGCAAACCAGGCCCTTTGTCGCCAGATCATCGTCAGCGGGGGCATCCGCGACTTTCTGGACGGTTACTGGCTGGTCAACCGTTTGCCGGTTTCAGCTGTTTATGCACAAGGATCGGCTTTTTTAAGGCCGGCTAAAGAAAGCTACGAGGCTTTGCAAAGCTTTGTGGCTGAACAACTTAGGGGATTGGCACTGGCCGAAGCGTACCTCCGGGTTCGCCAGGCGTAACGGAGCCCTTCGCCCGGAAGCAGATCTGGCGCGGTGTCTGCCAAATGGCACTAAATCAATGGGTTAGCCCTATCTTTGCACCGGAATTTATGAAGAGCATTAGCGGGTTTTCCAAACTGTCCAAAGCGGACAAAATTTCGTGGCTGGCGAAGTACTTCTTCACTTCCAACCCCGTGGACATTGTGCGCGAGTTCGCCAGCTTTGCGCATACCAATGTGGAAACACAGCGGTTGTTTGACGGCATCAGCGAAAACACGCTAACCAATTTCTACCTCCCCTACGGAGTTGCGCCCAATTTTATGATCAACGACCGCATGTACTGCGTGCCGATGGTCATTGAAGAGAGTTCCGTGGTGGCTGCGGCGGCCAGCGGCGCTAAGTTTTGGGAAGACAAAGGCGGTTTTCACGCCGAAGTAGTCAGCACCATCAAGGTCGGGCAGGTGCATTTCCGTTGGGAAGGCGCCGATCCAGAAAAACTGGAGCGCTTTTTTGTGGAAGTCGAGCCCCGTTTGCGCGAAGGGGTCACGCACCTGGTGGCCAACATGGATCGCCGGGGCGGGGGCATCATCGGGCTGGAATTGGAGAATTGCCAGCACATTGAGCCCGGTTTGTGGCAGCTCAAAGCCCGTTTCGAGACCTGCAACGCCATGGGCGCCAACTTCATCAATTCGGTGCTGGAAGAGTTTGCCCGGTTGCTGCAAGGCGAAGTGCGCAACAACACCAGTTTCATTGGTCGCGAGCGCACGATCGAAATCATCATGGCTATCCTGAGCAATTACACGCCGGAATGCCGGGTTAAAGCCTGGGTGGAATGTCCGGTTGAAACGCTTGGATCGTTCAAGGGCAACCTCAGTGCGGCAGATTTTGGTCGCAAGTTTGTCACGGCCATTCGCATTGCCGAAAACGACCGCTTCCGCGCCGCTACGCACAACAAAGGCATCTTCAACGGCATTGATGCCGTCATTTTGGCTACGGGCAACGATTTCCGCGCAACCGAAGCTTGCGGTCACGCCTATGCCGCCCGCAACGGACAATACGCCAGCCTTTCGCACGCGGAAATCAATGACGGCATCTTTCGCTTTGAACTGGATGTGCCGCTCGCAGTTGGAACCGTGGGCGGTCTGACGGGCCTGCACCCCCTGGCCAAACGCTCCATGGAATTGCTGGGCAATCCCGGTGCACACGAACTGATGGAGATCATCGCCTGCGTGGGTCTTGCCCAGAACTTCAGCGCGGTCAAGAGCCTGGTCACTACCGGCATTCAATACGGTCACATGCGCATGCACCTGACCAATATTCTCAATCATTTCGGGGCTTCCGAAGCCGAAGTGGAGCGCGCAGTCGCCTACTTCCAGGACAAGACCATCAGTTTCCCCTCCGTTCGCGAATACCTGCGCACCCAGCGCGCCGACAATCCGCGCAACAGCGAGCTAAAAGACGGCAAGTTGCCGGCTATTTAAGCGGCCACCGGATTGATACGGTCAGTGGCCCGGCCAACCCGGCAGCGCAGACCCGCTTAACGTCCACACGCAGCTCTTCTAATGGCATCCTCAGAAGGCTCCATGCCCCCAGCCCTCCCATGAACGCAGCTGATAACGCCTCCGATGTGCAGCACTTCAGCGCACGCGGCAAACTGTTGCTCAGCGGCGAATACCTGGTGGCGCACGGCGGCTTAGCCCTGGCCATGCCGGTGCGCTTTGGGCAGCAATTGGAAGTAAAGACCACATCGGTTAACGAAACTGCCGCGCTTCACTGGGAATCGCAGGAGGAAACAGGAGCCGTTTGGCTGTCAGCACAGCTCCTGCCGGATGACTGGACGTCTTCCGCTTTAGCGCCCCAGAACCAGCCCGAGCCGGAAGCGTTTAACCGGCTGGTCCAATTGCTCCAACATTGTCGCGCGCAAAAACCGGACTTTTTGTCCGGGGGAAGGGCCACCTACCACGCCACAACGTTTTGCGACTTCCCCCGCAATTGGGGCCTGGGCACCAGCTCTACCTTGGTGGGCCTGCTCGCGCAGTGGTCCGGTGCGGACCCCTTCGCCCTGCAAAAGGCTGTTTTTGGCGGTTCTGGTTATGACGTGGCATGCGCTACGGCCAAAGGACCAATCCTGTACAAACTCGTAAACGGACAGCCGCGCTGGGAAAGCGTGGCCTTTAACCCGCCCTTTTCGGAGCAATTGTACTTTGTGCATTTGGGCAAAAAGCAGGACAGCCGTTTCAGCCTGGCGGCTTTTGAGGCCCGGGGAATGAACCCCGCTCCGTGGCTGCACACCATCGTTCACCTGACCATGCAACTCCGATTTGCCGAAACGCTGGCGGACTTTTCCGAGCACCTGCGCAAACACGAGGAAGTGATTGCGGCGCTGACCGGATTCACGCCCGTCCAGGCGTTGCATTTTTCGGATTTTCCCGGGGTGGTCAAATCGCTGGGTGCCTGGGGCGGCGACTTTGTGTTAGCGGCCAGTGCCCTTCCCGAATCCGAGGTACGCGCGTATTTTACCAACAGAAGTTTTCCTACGGTTTTGGCTTGGCGCGAAATGGTTTAATGCCCGGCCTGCCCGCACACCAACACAACATTGCCAATTTTCTGGCCGGTTAAAACGTAGCGGAAGGCTAAGCAGCCGAACTCTGCTGGGGCTTTATTCCTTGAAACTCGCCCGCTTTTAAGCGCATTTCCTCTTCAAGGTCAAAATCATCCTGCAGACTCAACCAAAACTTTGGGGACGTGCCAAAATACCTGGCCAATCTCAGCGCGGTATCTGCAGTAACTCTTCGGTTACCTTTCAAAATTTCGCTGATTCGGGTCTGCGGAATAAAGGTGTCTTTGGACAACCGATAGGCGGTAATGCCCAGCGGCAAAAGGAACTCTTCCTTCAAAACCTCACCCGGATGGATATTGGATAGTTTTTTCATAACAGGTGTACTAATGGTAATCAATGATGGTGACATCAAAAGCGTGATCACGTTTCCATTGGAATACAATTCTCCATTGATCGTTCACTCGGATGCTATGGTACCCAAGCCAAGTACCCTTTAGTTTCTCCAAATGGTTTGCCGGAGGCACCCTAAGATCCAACAGATTCTGAGCGCTATTAATCATCCTCAGTTTTCTGCGCGCAACACCTTGGATCGAAAATGGAAACCGCCTGGATTGAATCCCACGCCAAATGTTTTCCGTTTCCGTGTTTCCAAAAGATTGTATCACAAATAGTATCGATTAACGTTACTAACGTTGAAGATAAGTAAACGCTTTCAGTTCCACAATGGGTGGTAAAATAAAGACCGACCAGGGTTGTGTTTAGGAGCACACCAACACAACATTGCCAATTTTCTGGCCGGTTAAAACGTAGCGGAAGGCTTCAGCTGCCTGATCCAGCGGATACGTGCGGTCAAGCATGGGCTTGAACGAGCCGTCTAACAGGTGTGCCCGAATCTGCTCGAGGCTACCCTGGATGTTGACAGGCAGCGGAAACACCACGCGCTTGCCAGGAGCCACGAAACCGAGCAGTGCTAAAAAGGGATTCTGCCAACCGGGGCCAAGCTCTGAAGACAGGTAAATGCCTTTGGGTACCAACAGCCGCCGGCAGCGCCCAAAGGTGCTTTTGCCCACAGCATCAAACACAAAGTCATAGCCGCCGGGCAATTGGGTGAAATCACTTTTCTGGTAATCCACAACCAAGGCCGGGCCCAGCGCGCGCACCCGTTCCACCTGAGCCGTCGGACAAACAGCGGTTACTTCAACCCCGGCATGCACCAAAAATTGCACCGCTGCTGATCCGATAGCACCAGTTGCGCCGTTCACCAGCACGCGCTTGCCGGAACCCAGCGGAACCTTGTTGATGAAATTCAGCGCATAGTGCGCTCCTTCTGCGGCGGCTGCGGCTACAACAAAGTCGATGCCTTCGGGAAGGCTGACCATCGGGCAGGATTCGGGTACAGCCACGTATTCGGCGTGGGAGCCAATTCCCACGTCATAAAAACCCAACACACGCTCTCCGGGCTTATAGCGAGTAACGGCTGCGCCCACAGATTCCACAACACCGGCAAAATCAGTTCCGGTAGAGGCGTGGCGGGGCTTAATAGGGCCGGTAAAAAGCCGAAAAACATAGGGCAACCCCGTCAAAACGCCGCAATCGGTGCGGTTTACAGTGCTGGCGTGCACGCGAATCAGCAATTCGCCCGCTTTAGGCGTAGGCTTGGGCAGCTCCTTGACTTGGAGAACAGCAGGGCCGCCGTAACGGTTGCGCCAGGTTGCTTTCATGGTTTGCAAAAATTTGGTGCCAAGTTTACAACTTCGGCATCAGCTTTAGAACGCGTTCATTGATTTGAACAGACCGTTGCTCCGTTGATTTTTGGTTATTTTACAGAAATCGCCTGGTCATCTTTGGGTTTTTTTGCAAAAAAGACGCTGGCTGAGTTCACCGACGAAGTGCTGGTTGCCCGATACCGCGAATCGGGCGACAAAACTTTGGTCGGAGAGCTTTTTAAACGCTACACCTATCCGGTGGTGGGGGTGGCGTACAAGTACCTGGAGGATCGGGACGACGCGCGCGACCTGGTCATGCAGGTATTTGAAAAGCTGTTGGTTGACCTGCGCGAACACCGGGTGGAACATTTTAAGCCCTGGCTGTATGCGGTGGTGCGCAATGCCGCGTTAATGGAATTGAGGAACCGCAAATCCGCGCGCAACCGGCAAGAAGGCTATCGGCAGCACGTTGAGGCCCAGGAGGGGGATTTTGTGGAATCTGAACAGGAATTGCATCTTGATTTTCAGGTCGGTTTCGGCAAAAACGGCGTTCATTCCGGGGGAAATGCCTCCTCGCCCGATCCGCTGACTGGCCTTGAAAACGCCCTTGCCCGCTTAAACGAACCCCAAAAACGCTGCGTTGAGTTGTTTTACCTGCAAAAGAAAAGCTACGTGGAGGTGGCCGAATTGACCGGATTCTCGCTCAACCAGGTTAAAAGCCATTTGCAAAATGGCAAGCGCAACTTAAAATTGATGCTCGACAATCCGGGAAGCCAACCTTCTTAGGGCTTCCCCCCTACCCTGAAAAGAACCAGCAACGTGAAACCCCCTGCATCCCATAGCGCCGGACTGACACCGGAACAATGGCAGGCTTACCTGGAGAACAGGTTAAGCCCGGATGAGCGCGTGCGCATTGAGGCCATGCTGCAGGCGTCAGAAGACGACCGGGATGCGCTGGAGGGCTTGCGGGCATTGGGTGCCGAAGCCGCAGGAACGCTGGTGGCTGATTTGCACCAAGACATAGACATCCTGACCGCCCCTGATCGGGGCAAACGGGGTACCGGGGTTGTCCGGCGGCTCGGCTACGTTCGCATGGGCGTTGCCGCCGCTGTTCTGGTGTTGTTTGGTGCGGGTTTCTGGATGCTCTCTTTGCTTCAAGAGCAAAAAACGGATAGGCAGGCATTTGACCGGCATTTTGAACCCATCGCCCCGCAGCAGCTCGGCCAAACGGAGGGTCAAACGGAAGGTGGAGCATTCACCGAGCAACTGGTTCCAGGCCAGGAAAGCCCTTCGCCCGAGCCAAAGCAAGACCCGGCAACGCGCAATGCAACTCCCGTCCATGCAGAAGGTTCTTTTCAGAAAGCTGAAATGGAAATGGACCGACCGGCTACCGAGGACGTTCAGGAAAACACGGGCGAGTTCCATAACCTTGCCTCCGGGAGCGACCTGACTTTTGCGTTTGAGCCTACGGAGGAAAGCATTTTAGTTCAGGAAAGCGGCAACATTCAATCCTTTGACCTGGCAAATGAAGCCGCAAAGGGCTTGGATGATCAGACCATGCCCGATGTTATGCTTTCCCGACCGCAGGTTTCCAGCCAGGCTGCTCCAAAGGCCCTGGTCCTGGAGGACAGCCGCAAGAAGGAAAATCCCGTTTCCATAAGGGGGAGCCGGAACATTCCCGCCCAAAGTGCAGATGTTCCCGCTGGGGCAACCGGCCAGGCTCCGGCCAGTGCGCCCACTTCAAGCGAGGACCAGGAGATGGATAACCTGCAGTTGCCGCTTGCTGATGACCCTTCCACCGAAATGGGAAACAGCAGGCAGGAGAGTCTTTCAGAGGTAGTTGTGTCCAAGAGCGCTAACCGGGGGTATAAACCCGCTCCGGACCCTTACGAGCAAGGGCAGCGCGCCTACGCCGACGGCGATTACCGCATGGCCATTGAGTGGCTCAGCAAAGTTCCCGCCGGGCATCCGCAAGCGCATGCGGCTGATTTGCTGGAGGCCAATGCCTGGTTGGAGCGCGATAAGCCTGAAAAAGCGATTCCGCTGTTGGAAGGGCTTAAGGCTCAGGGCCCTGGGCTTTTGTATGATCAATGCCGCTGGTACCTTGCCCTGGCTCATATTGCCCAAGGCAACGAAGACCCGGCCATAGCGCTTTTGGAAGCCCTGGTTTTGGAAAACGGACCCTATCGGGCCCGCGCCTTGGAGTTATTGAGTGATTTAAGCGACTAATGGACGATTCAGGGGGATATTAAACTGGATTTTAAAGGGGCGAACGGGTAATTTTGCGGCGGATTTCATCCTTTACGGTTTTTTAGCCCCCCATCCTGCTTATGTTCATTACCGTGCTGATTGTAGCCGTGTTTGTCGTTGGCTACCTGTTCATTGCTTTAGAGCATCCGCTTAAAATTGATAAAACGGCTCCGTCCTTAATGACCGGGGTCCTTTCATGGACCCTGATCGCGTTGGGCGTAACGTATTTTGGGTACCAGCTTCCCTTTGAGGACGTGTTTCACCACTTGGGGCTGGCCTTTGACAGCGCAACACCTGACCACAGCAATGTAGAGCGCCTTTTGGGACATTTTGTCACGGAGATCGCCTACATCCTGTTCTTTCTGTTGGGCGCGATGACCATCGTGGAATTGATTGACATGCACGATGG
>WGOA01000080.1 GCA_016124275.1 Bacteroidota bacterium | reverse complement strand
GTTGTCTCTTTTTTTCAGCATATTTTTTGCCCTCTCCTTTTTTGTATTGCCCACCTCGTAGCCGCCGGCCTGTCGTCAGACAGGCCGCGGCGGTTGGGCGGGGGCTGCGCGGGTGAGCGTTTTTCGGCCCCGCTACACCAACTCAAACACGGTAATCTCCGGGCGCATGCCCACGCGGCCGGGGTAAAACGTGTAGCCAAAGCCGCGGTTCACGTACAAAAAGCGCTTGGCCTGCTCGTACAAACCGGCCCATTCGCGGTAAAAATACTGGCCGGGGCTCCAGCGCCAATTCCCAATTTCCAACCCAAATTGAAAGCCGTGCGTATGGCCTGCAAACATGGCGTGGATGTCGGGATAGTCGGGCAAAACCTGGGCTTTCCAATGGCTGGGGTCGTGCGATAACAACAGCCGCATATCGGCCTGTCCGGTGCCCCGGTGTGCGCTGGCCAAGTCGCCGTACTTGGGAAAACGCCCGAAAGCGCTCCAATTTTCGATGCCAATGACCGCCAGCGTGGCTTTGCCGATGCGCAGCAGTTCGTGCTCGTTCATGAGCAGGCGCCACCCCAGACGGCTGTGCATGGTCTTGAGCGCTTCGAAATTGGCCACTTTTTGCTGAGGGTGTTCCCAGGACACGTAGTCGCCGTAATCGTGGTTGCCGGTTATGGAAAAAACGCCCAACCGCGCGCGAAGCTGCCGGAACACCGGAAGGTAGGGTTCGGCTTCGCTGGCGACCATGTTGACCAGGTCGCCGGTGAAAAAAATCAAATCGGGCGAAAGGGCATTGATGCGCTCCACGGCTTGCGTCACCAGGTCCGGGCGGTGCAGACTGCCCGCGTGGATGTCGCTGAGCTGCACAATGCGCAGGCCGCGAAGGTCAGGATGCAGGTCCGGAAAGGCCAGGGGAATGCTGCGGTACTCGTAGCGGTAGGCATTGCGAATCATGCCGTAAAGCAGCAGCAGGAAGGGAATTCCCCCGATGATCAACCCTGCCCAACTCAGGCCGGCAATGCGCTCCGGCGCAGCCTGGCCGCTGACGAGCAGGGCTGCGCGGATCAGATCATCCACCAACAGGAACACGATCAGGATGAATTTGGCAATGAACGCACTCAGAAAAACAGGCGGAAAGTACAGCATCAACGCCTTGGGCCAGCGGTGCCGGTCAATCACCAAACTCACGGCAATGCCCGCGAGCACCAATGCCGTGAAGCCCCAATACAGGGCCTGAACCACCGGAAAAGCAGCCGAAGCCCCCAGGGCCGTTCGGATTCCCTGAAAGGCGTATAAGTCTACAGCCAGCAAAATCAACGCGAGCATGATACGGGGCAGCATAGAAAGAATATTAACAGCGGCCGGAAAATTACCGCCGTCCGGCTTGTATCCGGCGCACCTTGGTATATTTGAAGGGCTTCACTAAAAACCCTTGAACATTTTGCCGGCTGTTAAGGTTCTGACCACCCTCAGTTGGCGTACACCGGCGCTGCGCTTCGTCACTCGCGGAAAGGTTCATCCGCCTTTCGCCCAATGATTTTGCCCTATGAGTACTACGCTTGTCCCATCCATGCTGCTCCGGCAGCTCTACACCAACAACAGCCTCCGCAACATAGACGGGGGCGTTCGCTTCTCCATCAAAAACCGCTTGCAGGACACATCGCTGTCGGGCATTGCCTACATTTTGATTCAGGGGCAGCACGTAGCTCCGGAGAACATCACGCTCCACTTTGATACGGGCGAAAGTGTCGCGGCATCGAGCATCAGCGAGCAAAATCCGGTCGCTTTCCCGCTCAAAGGCAGTTTTGACGTGGAATGCAAGGTCGACGCGCTTCCGGAAGGCCGCCATGAGATTGGCATTTCGTTTCACACCAAGGGTTTCGGAACGCTGACTTTTTCGGTTACTGACGGGCTGTCCATCGAAAAGGTGGACCGCACCAAAATTCCGCGCAACAACCAGGATGACTACAGCCCGGAAGCTATCCAAAGCCGCCACGCGTTTGTAGAGGCTTTTGCCGGCAAAACGCTGGAGCACATCAAGCACTATTCCTTTGATCCGCACCTGACCCAGGGCAATTGCGAACACTTTATTGGTGTGGCGCAAATTCCCCTGGGGGTGGCCGGACCCCTTCGCGTCAACGGCGAATACGCTATCGGTGATTTCGTGGTGCCCATGTCCACATCCGAGGGAACGTTGGTGGCCAGCTACAACCGGGGCATCAAAGTGCTCAACGCATGCGGTGGCGTAAAAACCACCATCGTGCGCGATGCCATGCAGCGCGCACCGGTGTTCATTTTCGAAGACGCCCGGGGTGCCCGCGACTTTGTGGATTGGGTCAAAGACCATTTCGCTCAAATTGCCGAAGAGGCGGAAAGCACCACACGCATTGGCCGTTTGCAGTACATCGACCCTTACCTGAGCAACAAATTTGCCTACCTGCGCTTCAACTATTCCACCGGTGATGCCGCCGGCCAAAACATGGTAGGCCGGGCCACCTTTGCCGCAAGCTCCTGGATTCTGGACAATTACAAAGAGAACAAGATCATCCACTTCTTTCTGGAGTCTAACCTGGCCACCGATAAAAAGGCTTCGCAAGTCAACATCATGCGTACGCGTGGCAAGCGCGTCACGGCCGAAGCGGTTTTGAAGCGCGAGGTCTTAGAGCAATACATGCGCGTAACGCCGGAAGACCTGGCGTACCATTCGCAGGTCAGCAACGTGGGCGCTATGCTGTCGGGGGCCAACAACAACGGCGCCCATTCCGCCAATGCCATCACGGCCATTTTCATCGCCACCGGGCAAGACGTGGCTAACGTGTCGGAAAGTTCGGCGGGCATTGCCTACACCGAGCTCACCAAAGAAGGTGACCTGTACATTTCCATTACCATCCCATCGCTGATTGTGGCCACGTATGGCGGGGGAACGGGCTTGCCTACCCAGCGCGAGTGCCTGGAAATCATGGGCTGTTACGGCCGTGACCGGGTTCGAAAGTTTGCAGAAATCGTGGCGGGTACCGTGCTGGCTGGCGAGATTTCGCTGGCCTCGGCCATCAGTTCGTCGGACTGGGTCAGCAGCCACGAAGAGTACGGACGCAACCGCTGATCCATGGCGTTGATTCTTCCTGTTGCGGGCGTGATGCCGCAGTTTGGCGAAAACTGCTTTTTGGCGCCTAACGCCACCGTGGTAGGCGATGTGGTCATGGGCCGCGATTGCAGCGTTTGGTTCACCGCCGTGGTGCGCGGCGATGTGCACTGGATCCGCATGGGCGATGCCGTGAACGTGCAGGACGGTGCGGTCATTCACTGCACCTACCAAAAAGCTCCGACCAGCATCGGCAACCGGGTCAGCATCGGGCACCGCGCCATCGTGCACGGCTGCACGCTGCACGACGACGTGCTGGTGGGTATGGGCGCCATTGTCATGGATCACGCCGTGGTGCACTCCGGCGCGCTGATTGCGGCCGGGGCGGTGGTGTTAGAAAACACGGTCGTGGAAGCGGGAGCTATCTACGCCGGGGTTCCCGCGCGCAAAGTCAAACAACTGGACCCCGAGACGTTCAGGGACCAGAATCAACGCATTGCCGGGAATTATTTGAAGTATAGCAATTGGTTTCGGGAGAAGTAGGGCGGAGCGTCTCATTACTCACCAGGACCATTCAACCGCTTGCCGCCACTTTTAGCCTCGCCGATTCACCGCCATAACAAAATATATGGACCTGACCCAGCTCCGCGAACTCATTGCTCTTGATTCCCCCAGCGGCTATACCGAGCAGGCTTCCCGCTACTGCGCAGACGTGCTGCGCAGCTATGGTTTTAAGCCGGAATTCACCCGCAAAGGTGCCGTAGTGTGCGCGCTGGGCGACAACCCCACACTTTCCATAGCCGGACATATGGATACGCTCGGGGCCATTGTCAGCGGTATTTTGCCTTCCGGGCACTTGAGCATTTCCACGCTGGGCGGATTGTCGCTGAACATGGCCGAAGGCGAATACTGCCGCATTCGGACCCTGGATGATCGCGTTTTTGAAGGCACCTTGCTGCTGCGCAACCCGTCGGTGCACGTAAACCGCGAGGTGAGCAAAGCGGAGCGCACGCTGGATTCGGTGTACGTCAGGCTGGACGAAAAAGTGAGCAAGAAGGAAGACACCGAAGCATTGGGCATCCGCATCGGCGACATCGTCTGCATGGACCCACGCTACCGCGAGTTGGCCAACGGGTTTATCAAGTCGCGCTTTCTGGACAACAAGGCCGGGTGTTTTGTGCAGTTCGAAGTGGCGCGGCGCGTGGCAGCATCAGGGCTCCGTCCGCCTGTGTCGCTGTACTTCAGCAATTACGAAGAGGTGGGGCATGGGGGGGCGGGGGGCTATGCCGCCAGCACCGAAGAACTGTTGGTCATCGACATGGGCGTGGTCGGCGACAACGTGGCCGGCGATGAGCGCGCCTGTTCCATCTGCGCCAAAGACAGCAGCGGTCCCTACGACTACGGCATGCGCCAAAAACTGGTGTCGCTGGCCGAAGCCGCTGCCATTCCCTATAAATTGGACATTTACCCCTATTACGGTTCGGACGGCTCCGCTGCTTTGCGCGCCGGCCACGATTACCGCGTGGGTTTAATCGGACCAGGTGTTGCGGCTTCTCATGGCGTGGAGCGCACGCACGTGGAAGGCATTCAGGCTACCGTGGATCTGTGCATGGCGTATATCGGGGCGATAAAAGGTTAGGGTATTCCGCTAACCTGTAACCTTTTAGGGGGCTTAAGAGTCTTAAGACCGGGAAAGGGAATAGAAGGCAGCGCCAATTCCCCAATTATGGTAATTTAACTCATTTTAACAGAGTTTAGGCTTTGTTTTTTTGAAGGTGGCCATTTCCCGTTCTACCTTAGACTTGGTTTAGCCCATGAAAAACCTCTTCTCCTGTCGTTTTCTGCTTTTGTTGGCTCTATTAAATGGGGCTGCATACGGGTTATTGGCAGCGGAGTGGCGGCCACAACCAACCCAGCATCAAGCCGGAGGACCCGATCTGCCCGGTGCTGCGGTGGCCGCGTACAAAATTCAGGTGTATCCCAACCCCAATGCCGGTCGTTTCCGGTTGGAGATTGAAGGGGCCTTTACCGATACGGTTCAGCTTATTATCATCAATGTGGAGGGCAAGCGCGTTTACGAGCGCGAAATTGACCGGGCCGGCGAATTTCTGTTCAACCTCACGACCTTGCGCAAAGGCATTTATTTTGCCCAAATCAGGGAGGGCAACAAGGTAGTTAGTTGCCCGATTCTCTATGCGTATGACCCTGAGGAACAATTACTTCCAGGTACCAGAGCCCTAAAGCCGTGAGCAGGATCAGCGCTAGACAGCGCTTTCAGGTTCCCCGCCGGAACCTGGGTAGTGGGCTAATCATCGCATTGTTGCTTTTGGTTGTTCTGCCTGGGTCAATGACGGCGCAGCTGCAGGCCACTTTAGCCCTTCCCCCGACAGACTCCCCGACAGTGGCCTCGTATGCGGCAACCATGGATCCCTTGGCCCTGGCCCGTCGGTACCGGACCAAACCCGAGCCAAAAGGGGAGTGGACCAGCCTGACCATTCCGATCAAGCGGGCGGGGAATTTGCTGTTGGTTGAGGCCAAAGCCGGTGATTTGGAAGGCAATTTCATCCTGGATTTCGGGGCGCCTTACCTGGTGCTCAACCGAACCTATTTCCGGAATTACGAGCGCGTTTACGGGGCAACGGCCTCTGACCTAAGCGGCCAGCCCACTGCCGTGTACCAAACGCAACTTCCGCGCTTGGAGATTCTGGACTTGTATTATGAAAACATCGATGCCGATGTGGGTGATTTAGGGGAGATTGAAAACCGTCGCGGGGTGCAGATACTGGGCCTTTTGGGGGTTGAACTCTTCTTGAAACTGGGCGTAACCGTGGACGTGTTGCGCGATGTTTTGTACCTGCACCGGTTGGATGAAACCGGAGAGCGGATGGCTAAAAACGATTTGGATGCCCGTGAACCGGCCTTCAAAATTCCGGTGAACCTCATGGACAATACGGTGGTCCTGGAGGTGGTCATTGCCGCCAAACCGCTGCAGTTTGCCTTGGACTCCGGCGCGGAAGTAAACGTGCTGGACTACACCTTAAGCCGCAAGGTGCTGCAAGCCCTCACGGTTGAAAAGCGCGTCATGGTGCACGGGGCAGCCGGAGGTTCAGCAGAAGTTTTGGCGGGCACCTTGTCGGAATACAGCGTTGGAGGTCGTACCTTCAAGGGGGGTAAAACCATTGTGGCCAATCTGGACGCCATGGGTAAATCCAGCGCCGCCGGAGGCCTTGACGGCATGCTGGGCTACTCCTTTTTTGACCAGGGCATTGTTCGCCTCAATTTTGTGCGCAAAGTATTGTGGTGGTACACCTTTCTTGATCCAAGCCGCCCTTAAACCAGGATTATTGCCCCTATGAATCGCTTGATTCCCTTGCTGTTGGTCGTTTTGCTCTCGGTTTTTATGCCGGAGGAAGGGCGGGCGTACACGTTGCTGCCGGATTCCGGCGATGCCATGCACATGGAGTTCACCGAACAGGGCGTCAAGATGGAAATTAGCCGCCGTGTTGCGCATGAATTACAGGACAGCCTGCTCCGCGACCTGGGCTTCAGCAGCGTGGAATCGCTGGACAGTTTCTGGCAAGCGGGCCAGCGTTCGCTGGAAGGTTCGGAGGGCTGGGAATTGGTTCGCGTTACCAACAAGCTGTTTGAATTCCAGAAAACCATGGAAAAGTTTTCGGAAGGCATGAGCAAAATCCATTCAAAGATTTTCATGATGGATGAAGGATGGCTCGGCGTGCAAGGTGGGTTGGACTACACGTTCTTTCCCCAAGCTGACTATGGCGTCAACCGCTTTAAACGGCCCACCATTCGCACCCTGTCCAATGGCCAGACGCAATTCTTTCTCCCGGATTATGAAAGGGCTCGCCAGGTTTTGCTCTCCGGCAACTTCAACAGCTGGAACACCAGCGGACAAGTGCTGACCAAAACGGACAGCGGCTGGGTAGGGAGCGTCAACCTTTCGCCCGGAAAACACCTGTACAAATTCATTGTTGACGGTTATTGGATCAATGACGAGAACAACGAGCTCAAAGAGCCGGACGGTCACAGCGGATTTAACTCCGTTTACTTCCGTTCAAATGTCCGCTTTTACCTGCCTGAGCATAAGGATGCCAAAAAGGTCTTCGTAACGGGTTCGTTCAACGGTTGGGACGAAAAGGAGTTGGCCATGCAGCGCTGGCTCGGCGGTTGGGTGTTGGAAATGTATGTGCGGGAAGGGCAGCATTCCTACAAATTCAAAGCCGACAAACAATGGCTGCTGGACCCAAACAATGCGTATACAAGAGCAGACGGCAACGGCAACACCAACAATGTTCTTGCCCTTGGCACACCGGTAAAGCTTTTTTTAAAGGGCTTTGAATATGCCCAATCTGTGTTTCTGGCCGGCACGTTCAACGATTGGAATGAGCGTGAACTGCTTATGGAGCGCAGCGAAGGCGGCTGGACCACATCCTATGTTATCCCTGCTGGCATTTATCAATACAAGCTGATCGTGGACGGAGCATGGACCGTTGATCCCGCCAATCCCCACCGCGATGGCAGCGGCGAATTCATCAACAATGTTCTGGTGGTAGAACCCAACCAACGCTTTCGCCTAAACGGTAATTTGGATGCCAGGCAAGTGTTAGTCAGCGGCACATTTAACAACTGGTCCGAAACCGGATTCACCATGGCCCGCGACGAAACCGGCTGGTACATGGACGTAGCGCTGAAACCCGGCAAGCACCGCTACAAGTTTGTTGTGGATGGAAAATGGATACTGGATCCGGATAATTCGCTCTGGGAAGAGAATGAGCTCGGCTCGGGCAATTCGGTGCTTTGGGTAGAGGTGGATATTGCAGGGCGTTAGTTTCCGAATCTCAGAAGTTCCGGTAACTTTAGAAAATGAAGAATACCACCTTCCTTCTATTTGTGTTTTTATTCAGCGCTTTTGCCGTTTCCGCACAAAGCAGCGAATCTTGCGCCGTGCGCCTTGGCAACAACTATTTTAAGGACTGTAAGCGATTTATCGTCTATCGGGGGGATGATGTGGTAAAACAGTCCCAAGACCGCAGCCGGGTGGATGGCTTTTCCATGCAGTTGTACTCCACTTCGGGGCAACCTATTGCAACCATCACGGATGGTAAGTTGGTTTCCGGAAATGAAAAGGATATTTCTGTGGTTGCGAGCGAAACGGAATTCAGTGTCATTGATGCTAAAACCGGGCACATCTATTGTTTGATCAAAAAGACCTATAATAATGAGAAGAGTTGGTGTCAATTCGATGTTTGGATGGACATCACTCTTGCTGATGGCACCAAGTTTTTATGCACGCCGGAGTCATCCAATGTCTCCATGCTCCAATACATGAATGGGGGAGTTTTTGTGGGGGCGGGGACTGCTATCCTGTTGGAATAAACGTGCAGCATGAACGTGGGCTTGCTTTTATTGGTCCTGTTGCCCTTGACCTTGATCGGTCAAAAGGCAGAAAAAGTCTTTGTCCAAACCAATCATGCCGTCGTGCGCATAATCGTTCGGGATCGCGCTGGACAAACGATCGCTCAAGGCAGCGGAGTGGTCATGAAAGATCAAGGCTGGGTCGTGACGAATCAGCATGTTGTTCGCGATGCTTATTTAATTCTGGCGGAGCACGAAGGGCGCTACTTCCCCTTGGACAGCATTGTCGCTGTTGATGCTCAACGCGACATTTTCATCATGGCCATCGCCGAATCGCAGGACGATTTCTCATGGCGAGAAATCCCGGCGTTGAAGCTGGTGGAACAAGATGAAGTCGCGGTTGGACAAAAAGTTTATGCCATTGGAAGTCCATTCAGCTTTGAGAACACCATGACAGAAGGTATTGTAAGCGGGTTGAGAAGCAGTATTAATAAACAGCAAAATTATATACAAATATCAGCTCCATTTAGCAGCGGGAGCAGCGGAGGAGCCGTCTTGGACAAGAAAGGAAGGTTGCTTGGAATCAGCACATGGGTAGTGGGTACCCAAGGCGCACAGAATCTCAATTTTGTGATTCCGATTTGGGACGTGTTAGCTGTTGCAGAAGCAGCATTCAGAAAAAAGAATGCGAATAAAGGGACTGAATCGCTTCAGCTTTCAGCAGCAAATCGTTTGTCTTCCCATGAACAGTATGCTGAAAGAATTTATAAATTTAAAGCAGGACTTCACCTGAAACTGGCTGAAATTTATCGAACCAAGGGGGATATGCAGAAGGCTATGGAACACCAGCAAGAGGCCAGTCGATTGTTGCATTAGTTTTCTGAACCTTCACCCCCCTACCTTTGCCCCCATGCACAAACTTCTCCTTGTTCTAACCCTCTTCGCTTTCGCTGCCTGCGAATCCAAACAGGCGCGCGAAGACGAAGCAATCATCCTGGAATACCTGGCCACAAATTCCCTGCCAGCGCAGGCAACCCCCGAGGGCGTGTACTATGTGGTGGAGATTGAGGGAACCGGGCCCTTCCCCGAGCTGAGCAGCGCTGTAACCGTGCATTATGAAGGCTCGCTGACGGACGGAACAGTGTTTGACAGCTCGTATGACGCCGGGACCCCAGTAACGTTCCCGCTTTCGGGGGTCATTGCGGGTTGGCAGATTGGCATACCCAAGTTTCGGGAGGGGTCAACGGGCATTTTGGTGGTGCCGTCCAGTCTGGCGTATGGACCGAATCCACCGGCGGGGTCTGGCATTCCGCCCAATGCCGTGCTCGTGTTTCGGGTCGAAGTGCTGGAGGTGCTCTGAGCGGCATCGGCACAAAAGCCGCAAAGCGCGGCGAACCCTTTCGCCCGAGCCGCATTCTTGCTATTTTTGCGGCTGAAATTGAGCCTGGCAACCACTGGCGCCAAGGCTGACCACTAATTCAATTCTACCATGGGACGCGCGTTTGAGTACCGCAGAGCCGCTAAGGAAAAGCGCTGGGACAAGATGTCCAAGATTTTCCCCAAACTGGCTAAGGCCATTACCGTGGCGGCCAAAGAAGGGGGAACCGACCCGGACATGAACGGCAAACTGCGGTCTGCCATTCAGATGGCCAAGGCGCAGAACATGCCCAAAGACAACATTGACGCCGCCATCAAGCGCGCTGACGGCAAGGATGCCGAGACCTTTGTGGAGGTCAATTACGAGGGAAAGGGACCGCACGGCGTGCTGATTTTTGTGGAATGCGCCACCGATAACACGACACGCACCGTGGCCAATGTCAAGAGCTATTTCAACAAGTCGGGAGGCTCGGTGGTGCCCACCGGATCGCTGGAATTCATGTTTGCGCGCAAGGCTGTGTTTGAATTTGCCATGCCCGACGGCATGCAGCGCGACGACCTGGAGCTGGAGTTAATAGACGCAGGCCTGGAAGACATCCAGGAAGAAGAGGGCCGCTATTTTGCTTACGCGGATTACACGCAATTCGGCGCCATGTCGCAGGCGTTTCAGCGGCTCAACCTGGAGCCCGTCAGCGCTATCCTAAAACGCATCCCCAACAGCCCGGTCCATTTCAGCGACGAGCAACTGGAAGACATCGAGCGTTTGCTGGACAAAATTGAAGACGACGAAGACGTTCAGGCGGTGTACACCAACATCGAGTGAGGACCTACCTGCTCAGCAATAACCGGCCTTGAGCCATGCCCAGCCGGTTTCGCAACACTAGCTGGTACAATCCATTGGCCAGATCAGCAGGTATATCCATTTGCCAGTTTGTGGTTCCGGGCGAAAGGCTTTGCCGCAGCACACAACGGCCGTCTGTGCTAAAAAGCAACAGTTCGCTGGATTGGTTTTGGCCGAAAGCAGGCAGGGTGCCGTGCACCACAGCGCCAGCCGGGTTGGGGCCGAAAATCAGCTGCTCCGCGTACGGGAATCCTTCGCCAGAAACGACCGGTGGCTCTTCCTGGATCAGGCGCTTCCACATGGCGCGGCCATAGGTAGCGGCGTACAGCCAGAGGCGGCCATTGATGGCCAGGCTGTCAGCAAGGCCCATTTCAGTCACGAGCAAGTGGCGCGGCAGGCCCTCGCTCCAGTCCTGCCAGGTGGCACCGCCGTCTTCGGTGCGGAAGCAACCCACCTCGCCGCAGGCGTAGAGTTTGTTGGAATCCACCGGGTGAAGCAACAGGTCTGTGAGCGGCACGTTGGGAAGATTGCCGCTTGCGTTGACCCAGGTGCGGCCAGCATCCTCCGTGCGAAAGATTTTGCGGCCTAAATCTCCTGAAGCGGGTACGCCGCCCATAAGTGCAAAGGCTCGGTCGGGCTTTTTCGGGTCAGGGGTTACCTCGCGCACGTAGGTGTCGCCGGGCAGGCCGGAGGAGCGATCGGACCAACTTCCGGTGCTGCGATCCAGCACCATGACGCGCCGCGCAGCCCAGGGTGGCAGGCAGGCGTAAACATTCTCCGGCAGCCCCGCGCCTACCGTAAGGTTCCATATGTCGGTGGTGAAGAACGGCGCACCAGCGTTGATCTGGGTCCAGGTGTCGTCAAAGAAGTCACGGAAATATACGTCGCCGCCGCAATGGGTATACACATTTCCCGCTTCGTTGTCGCGCACATTGAGCCACCATTGCCCACAAGGGTTGATGCCGTTGTTGACGTCCATCCACGAAATGCCTTCGTTGGGCGATTCCAATTGGCGGAACGATAGATCGCCGCCGTAAACACCATTGGTGGCAAAAATGCGGGTGTGGTCGTAGCGCGAAATGGCCACGGCACCGCCGTCGCCGCCAATCATAAATTCCCATTGGCCCCACCAACTCTGCCGCACAGCCAGCCCGTTGTCCTGCGACCCTCCCGCCATGGTGCGCGTATCGGATACGCCGATGGAAAAGCTGCTGTACTGCCGGATGGGAAGGTTGTTGATGGCGCCGCCCCCTTCCCAGAACCAACCGTCAGGAGAGTAAAATATGCCGCCATCGTTGGCCAGCCAGGCACCGCTGCCGTCTGCAGCCCAGGTCATGCGGTGCTGGTCAACGTGCAAGGGGTTGATTTCTTTGAAGGTGAGGCCATCAGTGGCGCGCCAGAGCGAGCCGCCGCCAACCCAGGCCTGGTCGCAGTCGTCAGGACGAACGGCGATCAGCGTATTGTACCAGCCCTGGCCCCAGTGAAAATCGCTGACCGCGCTGAGGTCAGGATCCTGGACATTGCATTCCGTCCAGGAATCGCCGCCATCGGTGCTTTTGTACACGCCTTCGGTGCGCCAGTTATCGAGGCGAATCAGGTTGAAATACAGGATGTCAGGATCAAGTGCGCAGGCGGCCAACACGCCGCGGCCAAAAACACCGGGATCCCAGGGGCCGGAAAGCGGACTCCAACTGAGGGAATCGCCGCCGCTCAAACTCCGAAGCAGTCCCTGGCCGCGCTTGCTTAGATAAACCCGTTGGCCATCCGCGGGGTCAATGACCACGTCGTCGTATTCACCGTCTAGGATGCGGATAAAGGATCGTCCGCCGTCTGTTGAGCGGTAGTAGCCCTGTTCCGCCGCCAAATGGACCACACTGGAATCTGTGGCATCAAAGCGCAGTGTCCGGCAGGTGCTCACTTCCGGTTCAAGCGGAATGTGCTGCCAAGTGCTGCCGCCGTTTTCGGTGCGCCAAACACCGGTGCCGCTGCGCTGCCAGGCTTCGCCGGTGCCGACCACCAGTGCATCGTCGTTGCCCGGTTGCGTGGCGAAGGTGCCGATGGCCTGGCTGGTGATGGAGTCGCTCAGGGGGCGCCAGGTATTGTCAGGGTTGCGCTCCCAAATGCCGCCCGTGGCCGCACCGATGCGAACCAGACCCGATACCGTGACTTCTACGTCGCGAATTCGCCCGGAGTAAAAAAGCTCTTCGCCCGCTACTTTAACGCCGTTGGGACCGTCCGGCTGCCAGGGGCGCTCTTCTCCATCGCGTTCATCGCCTCCATCGCCTCCATCGAGGCGAGTCGCTCCAGCGGAGTTGTTGCCCCGAAGCGCTTCGTGGGCCGCCTCCCAGCGCAGTTGCTGGTCGCCATCCGGGAGTACGAGCGGGTAGTGAATCCGGCGAAGGAACTCTTGTTGCCGGGCAGCGCCTGTACTGGTTCGCTCGGTATTCGGCTGCTGATCCAGGCGAAGGGGCACTTGCGACTGTGCAGGAAGGTTACTTGCGACGCTCAATACCAGCGCGGCAAGAAGGTGGTTTCGGGTGGACGTCATGCGAGTAACTTCCAAGATACGGTGATCAACGTCACTTGTGGTTATCTCAAAGAGGCTCACCTTTGTTGCCGAAACGAAGGTTGTCACTCCGTGCCCGGCGCTAAAACAGGGCAGAGATTAAGCGAAGCCCACTCTTCACAATGAACCATTCCTCTTTTGAAAGCCTGGTTGCCTCTGACACCCCTACGCTGATAGATTTTTCGGCAGAGTGGTGCGGTCCCTGCAAAATGCTTGCGCCCGTGCTCAAGCAGCTCAAGCAGGAAATGGGCGAAAACGTCCGCATCCTAAAGATTGACATAGACAAAAACCCTGCCCTTGCAGCCAGGTACCGCATTCAGGGGGTTCCAACCTTAATGTTGTACCGAAACGGAAACCAGCTGTGGTGCCAAAGCGGCCTGATGCCTTTAGCGCAACTTCGGGCGGCCGTTGAGCAGGCCACGGCGCTGAAGGGGTAGGGCTGGCCAGCCATATCACTCAAGTTGCTGAGGCGCTCCCAATATTCCTTTAGTTCGGCTCCGTGAGGCCAAAAGCGATGCCCACCGTGGCATAAACACCCTGGTATTTAGCGTCGCTGTTAAAGCCACCTCCGCTTTGGTAAACATTGCTGAACCCGTAGCTGTAACCTACTTCAAGAGTTAATATATAAATATCCATACCGATGGCGGCGTCCAGGTTGAACGTTCCGTTTTTGAATTCGTCTTCTTCAAAGACTGTATTATCCTCACCGTTCAGTCCAATCAGGAAATCATAGGTGGGGCCAGCTGCCAAACGCAAATTGAAGTGCTCACCATCCACAACCTTGAAACCAGCCAGTGCTTTCAGTTTAAAACTCGTTCGGGCAATCTCCTCTTCATTCACAAACAGGCTGTCATCAAACTCATAAACCGTTTTGGAGGTAGTCAGAAAGGCCCCGGGCTGTAGATAAAAACGGTTGCCCACTCGCAAGTCAACACCACCTAAGAACCCGATCTTGTTGTTGGTGCGAATGCCTGCACGGGGCTCCTGAGAAGTCCTAACGCCGATCAACCCAACTTGCGGGTTGACAGCGAGACCTACCTGTGCCTGAAGGCCTGCGGCTATGGCCAGCATAACCATAATTAAACCTATCTTTTTCATGCCAAAATCACTTTTGATGCCCACTAGTCAATAGGGCGGAATTCCGCTAATGGCTTAACGCCTTGCGATAAGACTAAATTGCCTTGGTTATTCCATGCGCACGAAACTTCCATACCGGAGAGTACGTTGCCCAAACGGTACAGAGCCAATTCGCCCGGACAAGCCATCAACGTGCTGGCCAATGGGCCGAACCGCAAGCCGGGATAATCGAATGCAGGACCAACAGAGAGGCTACCACTAAATCTGTTGCACCCATCGGTACCGTAAACCTTGCGCGTGGAAAGGTTTAGTTCCAGCACAGGTCCTCCGCGTGGGTAGTCTGATGGATTAACGACGTTGCCCTCAAGCTTGATGAGGCCCCAAATGTTGTGCAACCGCGGATCAGCAGTAAACGAACCGCAACCGGTGTAGCTGCGTATGCCGCCCCTTGCGCTTTCGCCCGCAGTGCTCCCCGCTGGCTGAATCGTCAGGGCCACCGTCAAATCAAAAGGCGCGCCGCTCATCCCATCGGTGCATGGCTCGTCCTTCAGCGCTACGCGAACTACATAGCGCTTGGTTTGAAAACTGTACCGCGTCAAGCCGGAATCGGCCAGATAAACAGGTTCCGTTTCGCCCAGGTTGATCACTTCTCCATCCGCAGTTTGGAAAATCCAGCCACCGGACTTTTTCCAATCCAGAGCCCAAAAGGGTTCTGTGCCCATTGCGTAAAATCGGATACCTTCCTTCCATTTGCGCAAGTACAAATCGCCGCCTTCTGCGGGCTCGTCCTCGTTTCCGGAAAGATGGTTCACTGCGCGGTCAGCATCACGCGCTGAGGCGCCCGAATGAACACCACCCTTCATCCTGGACAGTCGGTAATGCCCTGCCAGGTTGCCTTCTATCCGCTTGCCCTCGCGATCGAGCCACCACATTCCGTCGGCATCCGGTTCAAAAAACTGTTGGTCATCCATTCCCGGGTTCAGTACAATTCGCCCTTCTTCGTCCATGGTGTACTCCCCTTCAGACCGAAAAGGCTCCGATGCCTTGCCCAGGTAAACCGCCGTAAAAACAAAACGGCCATCCTCGCCCAATTGAATGCGGTATTGAATACCCTCGCAGTCTGCACAAGGCACAGTGCCCGTATAGGCGCCCACGTAGGCAGCGAGTTTGGCGGCCTTGTCCGGAGTCTGGCAGGCCATCAGCAGCAGCACAGGCAGCAGCAAAGCAAGGGCAATTCGGGCGAAGGGCTTCGTAGGCATAGCAACTTTTTAAGTAAAATTCAGGGCTGTTCGCGAGATTCAAGGGTCTTTGACCACAACGACACGCTTCAACCTTCAGGGCAACAAACGCTCCAGCACCCCTTTGCGCTTGACAATGTTTTTGTAATCCCACTGGATGGACCGCGCTTTGCCAAGCCAACGTTTCAGATCCGCGCGATCAATCTGTTCAACCGATGAATACCGGGCTTCAGCAGCTTTAAAGCTCCCTTCTTTTGTTGAGCCCTCCTCTTCAAAGGATTGCCCGCTCCAGAACAGGAGGCGAACACCCCCTTTAAGTTTGCTGTAGCCCACAATGGGATTTACCGCCAACAACCAAGCATGGACTGGCCAGAAACTTGTCCGGGATGCTGGTATGGTTTACTCAACAGAGCTGGGCTGAGCTGCGAATTTGCTGATTAAAATACCGACCAGAACTACAGAATAAAATTGCCCGATAATGCCTGCGAGAGAAGTAGCAAGCTTGGTATAGGGCGCGCCAGGGGTGATGTCACCAAAACCGATGGTGGTGAGCGTTATAGAACAAAAATAAACCAAATCGATAAAGGTGTGGGCGGGGCTCGAATAATCCAATCCCCTAAACGATGCTGGATTGGTATAAACCAAATACTGAAAGAAAAAAACAAATATCTCCAAAAGCAGGAGGAATCCGCAGGCTGCAGCGGTAATGATGTCGCGATTGATGTAACTCGGTTTAATTAAAAATTTAAATACTTCAAAAAAAATAAACAGGAAGAAACCAACGTAGCTCAGATTAAGCAGCGTCATGAACAATTGTTCCCCTTTGAAAAAGGGCAGCAAGACTGGAAAAAGAATGACAATAAGCGTCAGTATGTTCTTAAAAAGGATCTTGAATTTCCCCTTCTCTATAAACACTCCAACACTGGCCAATCCCAGAAGGACCATGTTAATGGGCCACAGGACTTCTATATAGAATGGAATGTTTTTAACAAAGATGCCGATGAATAAATGCTGTATCAGCGCCAAAAGCAATAACTCATACTTGCGCGCTTGCAAAAACTGATGGACTCTCCTCATTTTGGCAATTTATAGAAACAGCGCTTGCCCCGTACCAGAGCAATTTCCGCAGAACGACTTGAACCCGGTCCGGGCAGGTAGGTTAACGTCCGTCCGCTCAGCAACCAGCGGTCATTAAACAGCGAGGGTTTATCCAGGTTCTTAAACTGGATTTCAACGTCAATAGCTGATGCTTTCGGATCAACTGGCGCATACTGCAAGGATGGCATTCCATCCATAGAAAATGTAATGTTTTTTGACTCGTGCCCAAGGTAGATCACGCCGTAGCTGTTTGGCCTGGCTACTGTATCACCCGTGCTTACCCGGATGGAGCGCAAAAGCGGAGCATCGGCGGAACGCAGCGTAAGCTTTGTTGTGTTTGTGCTGCTTTGCTCGTTGGACTGATCCGTGGCCAGCGCCTCTCCGGGAGTGCTCTCCATAGATGCGTTCGCCTCGGTTTCTCTTACCAACCCCAATTCCATGAAGGGACCATGGTTCGAATTCAAGACCAGCGTATCCTCTCGCAATTGCCAGCGCCCTGAAAAATCTCGGTCTGTGGTGCAATTGCTGCTGAAAAACGCAAACCGCTCATTTTGGTCCAGGCGCAGGCAAACCTTCTCAAAGCTGTTGACCGAGGCATACGTACCAACTTTTATCTGAGCAAAGCCAGGTGAGGCAGCGAGCAGCGCCATCCAACCAGCAAACAAGTTGTGCTTGTTCATTTTCTGAATATTGAAAACGTCTCTTCGGTTCACGATCCTTGCCTTCAAAAGCGATCAGGTTCAGGAAAGCCCACCCAACCATTCATCAAATGAGCGCGCTGCGGTTTGCTCGCGCTGGGCCGCTTTTTGCCCGTGATGGCCAGTTTCGTGATGGCCGTTTTCAGGATGAGCGTTTTCGGCTTGGGGAGGACTTTCGGCTTGGGGTGGGCTTTCGGCTTGGGGCTGTCCGGAAGGTCCCGTCGCATCCTTTTCGGGTGCCGTTGTCGCCGGTTGTCGTTCCAACTCCTCTTCCGGCACCTGATCCCACAAAACATCCGAAGAAATACCGGTGCGCTGCTCAAACTGCCGGACAATCAGGGCCAGGGCCCGCTGCATATCGAAGGCATCCTGCAAACGCGCGTCCATTTGCCGCAATTGCTCGTCCTTAGCCTGCAACTGGCGCTCCAGCGTATCAATAAAGCGCATGGTCAGTGCTGTGTGTTCAGGCGAAAGGGGAGCGGGTGTTGCTTCGGCTTTGTCAGCAGACCGCCCGGGGTCCGGTGTGGAGCGATCCGATTTCCTTGCTCTCTGCTCCGTGTTTTCGGGCAGCACCTCTAAGGGCGGAAGTTCAAACGGCCATTGCCCGAAGGCGTGATCCCCTTCGCCCGAAATCTTGCCTTTCTTGCGCTTTTTCTTGCTCATACCCAAACGCTTTGCATTTCACGCTGGAGGTCATGGGGTCGGTCAAAGGACAAGATAACACACCGAAAATGATCCGGCCTCCAGCAACCCACCGGCTCCAGTGCTGAAATCTTCAACCTCAAAGCCGAAATTACCGCTTATGGTGGCATCCGGAGCATCACATCGGGTAACAATCAATTGGCCGCTATCGCCTGACTGCGCAAACACATTGCCATCTTCATCTCGGAATTCCGCGCGGTACTGGTTGCAGGCAAAAGGCTGCCCTGGAACACAGAAATTCACAAAAATATTGGCGTAGTAAGGCTCAACGGTCAGGCAGGTGCCAAAGGCGCCGTCGCGGAAATCGGTAATTTCCAGCAAGAAATATTCGCCTTGTGCATTTTCCGCCTCAATCGTAAGGGTTTTTGAGCTCAATCCAGTGTAAACGTCCACATTGCGGTATAAAACGCTGCTGAAACTGTTGGCATTGAATACCCGCCCGTTGAGCCTGAAGGCCAGCACGTTGTTGCAGCCGAACAAGCCATCTTGCCGACAAGACAAACTGCTGATTGCTAACACCGCAACGAGGATGCGTAACGTGGCCACGGGTTAAAGATGCGCATTCCAACAACAGGTTGTCCAGGCTGGATTCAGACCGGAACAGGGCTGCACTGACGTACCTTTGTTGTTCGGTGCAAAAAGGCATTGCTGATTTATGGCCATTGAGTCTTCCTTCCCCAACCCGCTGAGCAAAGCTCAGGTTCCCGAAAAAGCTGTCCTCGTTGGATTGGTCACCCGTGCGCAACGTCAGGAACAAATGGAGGAGTACCTGGCCGAATTGGAGTTTCTGGCTGAAACAGCCGGCGCAGAAACACTCAAGCATTTCTGGCAGCGCTTAGACTTTCCGGACCAGCGCACCTACGTGGGCAAAGGCAAACTGGAGGAGATCAAAGCCTATGTAGATGACCGAAAGGTTGATATGGTCATTTTTGACGACGAAATCAGCCCTTCACAACAGCGCAATCTGGAAGAAGTGCTGCAGGTTAAAGTGCTGGACAGACCCATGCTGATTCTGGATATTTTTGCGCACCGTGCACAAACGGTTCAGGCCAGAACGCAGGTTGAGTTGGCGCAGATGCAATATCTGCTGCCCAGACTGCGCGGTATGTGGACCCACCTGGACCGCGTTAAAGGCGGTATTGGTATGCGGGGTTCAGGAGAATCCGAAATTGAAACGGACCGGCGGATGGCCAAAGAGCGCATCGCCAAACTCAAGCAACAACTGGTCAAAATTGACCGTCAGAACGAAACGCAGCGCAAGAATAGAGGCGAGCTGATTCGGGTTTCACTGGTGGGCTATACCAATGTGGGCAAGAGCACGCTGATGCGGATTTTGTCCAAAAGCGATGTGTTTGCCGAGAACAAATTGTTTGCCACCCTGGATACCACCGTGCGCAAAGTGGTGCTGGAAACCACACCATTCCTGCTTTCTGATACCGTTGGTTTTATCCGCAAGCTGCCGCACCATCTGGTTGAAAGCTTTAAATCCACTTTGGACGAGGTCAGAGAGTCCGATATCCTCCTGCACGTCGTGGACATTGCGCACCCTCAGTTTGAAGATCACATGACCGTGGTGCAGCAGACGCTGGCAGAGTTGGGCGCCGCTGACAAAGCGACATTGGTAGTGTTTAACAAAATGGATTTATACGAAGATCGTTATTTCGATCCATACCTGCCCGCCGAAGAAAAACGCACCCTTTTGGAAGAATTGGAGCGCACCTGGATGAACAAGACCCACGAAAACGCTCTTTTCATTGCGGCAGAGCAAAAACGAAATGTGGATGCTTTAAAGGAGCGCCTGCTGCTCATGGTGCGCGACGCTTATGCCGTCCGGTACCCGTGGAAGGTCAAGGAATGGAGCTGAGCACTTTAAATAGCGCCGCTTCAAAGTAAAAAGGACGTTTGTTATAGGATTGCTATTATTTTTGAAGATTCCTCATTCTTTGAGGAACACATCTATATGGACTTTTTTAAGCATTGGAAAAAGGACCTTCCGGCGGGTCTAGTCGTTTTTTTGGTAGCCATGCCGCTTTGTCTCGGGGTGGCTCTTGCTTCTGAAGCTCCCCTTATGGCAGGGATTATTGCCGGGGTTATCGGAGGTGTTGTCGTTACGTTGGCCAGCGGTTCCTCATTAGGGGTCAGCGGCCCTGCAGCTGGGTTGGTGGCCATCGTTTTGGCCGCTGTAGCGGATATCGGATTTGAGGCATTCCTGACTGCATTGGTCATTGCAGGTTTGATGCAGGTAGCCCTCGGATATTTACGGGCTGGTATCATTGCTTACTATTTCCCTGCATCGGTCATTAAAGGCATGCTTGCGGGAATTGGGCTGATCATTATCCTCAAGCAGATTCCACACGCCTTGGGCTACGACAAGGACTACGAAGGCGATTTGAACTATGCACAGCCCGATGGTGAAACTACCTTTTCCGCTATCAGCGAGGCATTGCATCTGGTTTCGCCTGGGGCTATCGTCATTTTTGTTGTGGCCATGGCCATCCTCATCGTTTGGGAGATGCCTTTCATGAAGCGCCGCGCCGTTTTTCAGGTGATTCAGGGGCCTTTAGTGGCAGTAATAGCTGGCATAGTCATGCAGCGGCTTTTCCACGGCGGCTATATGGCGGTTGAAGGGGAACATTTGGTTAACCTGCCCATCGCAACCTCCATAACCAATTTCATCAGCCAGCTGAATGCTCCGGATTTTTCTGCCGTTTCCAATTACAACGTGTGGGTAACGGCAGTTACGTTGGCCCTGGTCGCAAGCCTTGAAACCTTGCTTTGCGTGGAAGCCACGGACAAATTAGATCCTCATAAACGCCTCACACCTACTAATCGGGAACTCAAGGCACAGGGATTGGGAAACATCGCCTCCGGCCTGATCGGCGGTTTGCCCATTACTCAGGTTATTGTCAGAAGCTCAGCCAACATCCAATCAGGTGGTGAATCGCGTCTGTCCGCCCTTTTTCACGGCATTCTTTTGCTCGTCAGCGTTCTGCTCATTCCTGGCGTGCTCAACCTGATTCCATACGCCAGCCTGGCAGCAGTTTTGGTCATGGTGGGCTACAAACTGGCCAAACCTGCCATTTTTTTAGAGCAATACCGCCGGGGTTGGACGGCCTTTGCTCCCTTTGTGGTTACCATCGTGGTCATTCTTCGAACAGATTTGCTGATTGGCATCACCGTAGGCATGGCTGTAGCCATATTTTTCATTTTAGTACGCCACTATCGCGCGCCGTTTTTCGTGCATGAAGAAACCGTTGATGGGGTACGCCTCCTCACCATTTCGCTGGCGGATGATGTTTCTTTCCTTCATAAGGCAGGACTTTCAAGAGCCCTTCACAATTTGCCCGACTTTGCCAAGGTGACCATTGATGGTCGCTCGGCGCGGCGCATAGACGATGACGTTATTGACGTACTCAATGATTTTTTAACGACAAAAAAAGAGCGGAGCCTGGAAGTTACCCTGCTTGGGTTAGACGCCAACAGCCTTCAGCCGCTTACTGATTTGCCTGCCAACGTGCCTTCCCATGCCAGAGCTGGTTACATTCCCGAATAGCACAACCTACGAATAGCACAACCTATGAGTCCGGAACAGAAAAGCGGTAATGATTTCAAGAAATCAGCTGGCTTTGCTCCAGCTGCGGCCAGCGTTTCGCTAAAAATCCAACTCAATGAAAAGCTATACTTGCGCGACCCGCAGGAATCTCGTTTGGGTAAAAACATCATCTCGCACAGCATTGCTTTGCTGGATACACTGGGATTAGAAGATTTTACGTTTAAAAAACTC
>WGOA01000096.1 GCA_016124275.1 Bacteroidota bacterium | reverse complement strand
GTCAAAAGTCAGAACATTGACATTACTAATTTTGAAGAAAAAATGAATATGTTTAAAGACGGCTTTGCCAGAAACTATGACTTGGCAAGTCGCAAGTTTAAAGATGCGATTGATGGAATTGACAAAACCATAAAGGAATTGGAGAAGACCAAGGCAGCTTTGCTGTCTTCTGAAAACAATCTTCGACTGGCGAACCAAAAAACGGAGGACTTGACCATCAAAAAGCTCACGCGCGGCAATCCGACCATGCAAGCCAAGTTTGACGAACTCAACAAAGAGCAACGCTAGACCATTAAAACGGTTGGGAACATGGGTGCCTACTTCGGTTTTGCTTCAGCCGTGGCATCGCGCACACTGGGTGGTCTTGTTCATTTACACCCCCTTAAACCACCTGCGATTTGGCCAACACCCGATCCAGTTGCAGCAGGGTTTCCGAGTGAATCTGGTGTTTGCCTTCAAAGGTTAGCGTGTTGACGTGAAAAGCATTTCGGCGCGACATGTCACCGATGCGCTGGATATTGTCGTCGGAAAGAAAGGGATCGCGGTTGCCGTACACGTAGTAGAGGTTCATTCGTTTCAGTTTGGGGTTGCTCTCTACGTCAGGGGGAAAGTCGCCGGCCCAGAGCACCAAATTGTCAACGGCATATTCGGTGGCAGCCACCCAGCGTGCAGCGGTGCTGGTTCCCTGCGAAAAGCCCAGCACATTAATGACTACATCGGTGGGCAGCTTGTGCAGGCAAATCCGGTACAGGGCGTCCAGGTAATTGCGCTGGTCTTCAATCTCGGCCAGCCGGTCTTCTTTGGTCATCCAGGCAGCGCCAACATTGCCGCTGAAGCCATCCAGGTAAAAGCGCGACAACGCCTCCGGTGCAACAATAAGGTTTCTTCCATTGTCCAACGTGCGAAAAGCCTCCAGAAAACTTCCGGCCAATTGTCCGTAGCCGTGCAGGACGATCCAAAGCGCGCGAATGTCCTCGCGCTGCTCGCCAAGCACATAATAGCGGGCACTTCTACGGATAGGTAAACGCAATTCCTTCATAGTGGTGGTGTCATAATATCGGTAATCGGCCTGAAAGTGCGCTGGTTGGAATCCACCATCAGGACTTGGCCTGCTTTTTCATTTGCGATTGAATTTGGTCCCACATGCTTTGCGGCACCGCATCCAGCGCGCTGAATTCGCCGGCACCTTGCAGCCATTCCCCGCCGTCAATGGTCACCACTTCACCGTTGAGGTAAGTGCCAAAATCGCTGACCAGATAAGCCGCTAAGTTGGCGAGTTCCTGGTGGTCACCAGCGCGGCGCAACGGCACGCGTTTGGTCAGGTCGAATTGGTCTTCCATGCCTGGCGGGATCAAGCGCGACCACGCGCCCTCTGTGGGGAATGGGCCGGGGGCGATGGCGTGAAAGCGTATGCCGTACTTGGCCCATTCCACCGCAAGCGAACGCGTCATGGCCAAAACACCGGCTTTTGCGCAAGCAGAAGGCACGACGTAGCCCGAACCTGTCCAAGCGTAGGTGGTCACGATGCTGAGCACGGCGGCCGGCTGGTTGTTGGCGATCCAGTGTTTGCCCAGCGCCAGCGTGCAGTTGTAGCTGCCTTTGAGCACGATGTCCACTACCGTATCAAAAGCCCGGTTGGACAGGCGCTCGGTGGGCGAAATAAAGTTGCCAGCCGCATTGTTGACCAGTACGTCCACGCTGCCGAACTTGTCCAGCACTTGTTGCAGCAGCCCTTCCACCGCGGCATAATCGCGCACATCGCAGGCCAGGGGAAGGACCTCGCCACCCGTGGCGGCGCTCAATTCATCGGCCGCCTGCTGCAGGCGCTCGAAGCTGCGGCTGGCAATACAGACCTTGGCGCCAAGTTCCAGAAAATACCGGGCCATGGATTTGCCCAGGCCGCTGCCGCCGCCGGTCAACAGGATGGTCTTGCCTTGCAGCGCTCCGTCGCGCAGCATGGGTTTTGCATAGTTGTGCATGATGAAGATGCTTGATAGTGCCCTGCGGGCAAGGGTGGGAGAGAAGGGTTATAGCCGTTTTTAGCGCTGCAAGATACCGAGCTGTGCGATGCGCTTAGCGCAGCTGTGCCAGCGCTTTTTCCACATGCGCTAGAATTTTGCCGACTTCTTCGTGCCGCACGGTGCCCACCGAAAGGCGGTACCACGGCGAATCGGAGGGCGAGCCAAATGCGGTGAACGGCACAATGGCCAGCTTGGCCTCTTCCAGAAGGAATTGCGTAACATCTCCCATGGTTTCCAGGACCTTTCCGGACGCCGTGGTTTTGCCGCGCAAGTCAAAGCTGACCGTCAGGTAAATGGCGCCTTCCGGGGCGATGACCCGCACGGGGAAGCCGGCAGCCGTCATGTTGTTGAAGCCCTCGTAGAGGCCAACCAACCGCGCTTCCACTTCCGCTTTCATCGCGTCGATGTCGCGGTCCACTTCCTGGTTCCTGTTCAGGTAATGCGCGCTGGCCACCTGCTCGGCTTTGGGTGCCCAGGCTCCCACGTGCGACAAGATTGCGCGCATTTTGGCAATGATGGCAGGGGGGCCAAAGCCCCAACCCACGCGAACGCCGGTTGCGGCAAATGCCTTTGACATGCCGTCCACAAAGAGCGTATAGTCGCGCATTTCGGGGCGCAGCGTAACCGGGTCCGCGTGTTCGGTTTGGCCAAAGGTCAAGGTCCAGTAGATCTGGTCATAGATCATATACAGCGGCTTCTCATCCGGACCGCGACGCGCGTTTTCGGCAAGCACCAGATCGCAAATTTCGGCAAGGGCTTGCGGCTTGAGCGTGGTGCCTGTTGGGTTGAGCGGGGAGCATAGCGCCAACAGGCTGGTGCCTTTCAAGTGGGGTTCCAGCAAGGCTGCCGTTGGCATGAAGCCGTCTTCAGGCCTGGTTTGCAAGGCCAGTCCGCGACCCTGGCTCAAGTGCGTGTAGTGGTTGTTGTTCCAGGAGGGTACCGGGTACACAATGCGATCGCCGGCATCGACAAGCGTGCTGTAAATGGCGTAAATAATCGGCCGGGCACCGCCCGAAATCAAAATGCTTTCAGGGTCGTAGGCCAAGCCCTGGCGACGCAGTAAAAAGGCTGAAACCGCTTCGCGTAGCGGAGCCATTCCATTCGCCGGAGGATAATTGGTTTCGCCGTTGCGGTAGGCCTGGACAATGTCGTTGAGCAGCCCCTCCGGAATGGGAAAAACTTTGGGGTCAAAATCGCCGATGGTCAGGTTGTACACTTCTTCGCCGCGCGCCATGCGGGCTTTGACCTCGCCTGCCAATTTGATGATCTCTGAGCCGATGAGTGTCTCGGCCATTTTGGACACTTTCAGGGTCTTTGCGGGCATGGTCTCCATGGGTCGTGTGGTTAATAGAAGGGGTTCTGTGCCGGGCGTTCCGTTGGCCAAAAATTGCAGGAGAACGCACCCGAAAGGCAAAAAAAATGAGCTTAAGCGCTCGTTCAAATATAGCGGATGCGGAGCATCCGCTCAAATCACGGAGCCGGGATGCGGAGCATCCGCTCAAATCACGGAGCCGGGATGCGGAGCATCCGCTCAAATCACGGAGCCGGGATGCGGAGCATCCGCTCAAATCAGTGAGCCGGGATGCGAAGCATCCGCTCAAATAATGGAGCCGGGATGCGAAGAACCTGCTGAAAACAGGGTAGGAGGTTCTTGGCCGCGTGGCGCGTATTTTTGTGCCTCATGCAAATTTTTCCCTTTTCAACCCATTTGCCAACAGCGCTTGCTGCCGGGTTGATTAAGGCAGTGCTGAGCCTTTGCTTGGCGCATTCGTTTGTGGCCGCTCAATCTGTCGCTTTGCCAAACACCATCGCCAACGATCAAAAAGAGAAGGTTTATGAGCAGCCAGCCTACCGATGGCGCGCTGAGCTTGCGCTCGGCGATGCCCGACTTCCCTGGATTTTTTACTGGGATGGCGGCGATACGGCATGGACCGCAGACGGAGCGCTTTGGGTGCCCTTGAGCGTAAAAGGCTCCGGTGACCAGGAATTCACCCTGTCCTGGCCATATTTCTCCACGTATGTGGCCTTTCAAAAGCAAGGCGCCATCCTCAAAGGACTGTTTCGGGATGCAGACCGCGGGGCGAACTATGGCATTCCCTTTACAGCCGAGCGCAGCCAGGCAGCGTTGTTTCCGGGAAGCGCGGCCTTGCCATCCGATGTTTTGCCGTTTTTGGGCAGAGACTGGACTGTCTCCTTCAGCGACGCTCAGGGGCAAAGTCCTGCTGCGGCGCGCTTTGAATACAGCAGCGATGGGGGAGTGTCGGGTACTTTTCTGACCCCAACCGGCGATTATCGCTTTTTGCAGGGGGCAGTCATCAAAGACACCCTCCATTTAGCGGCCATGGATGGCAGCCATCTGTTCCTCTTCACAGCAAGCGTGCAACCGGATGGCTCGCTGAGCGGACAGTTCCGATCCGGAGCCACCTACCGCGCCACCTGGACTGCCTACCGCGACCCGGAAGGCTACAAGGCTGATGCAGAGCACCAGACCTGGGAAACGGACAGCCAAACGCCTTTTCGGTTCTGTTTTCCCGACTTGCAGGGCCGCATCCGTTGCCTGGATGATCCGGAATGGCAGGGCAAAGTCCGCATCGTGCAAATCATGGGCACATGGTGCCCCAATTGTCTGGACGAAACCCGTTTTCTGTTGGAGCAACAAGCGCGTTGGGGGCCAGAGGCCTTTCAGGTCATCGCGCTGGCTTTTGAGCGGGGCAGCACGGCTGAACAATGGGCGAAGGGCCCTTCGCGCCTGACAGCGGCATTGGACATCCCCTGGCCCATCCTTTTAGCCGGCCCGGCCGACAAGCAAGCGGCCAGCAAGGCCCTGCCAGCTCTCAACGCTGTGCTGGCCTATCCCACCACCTTGTTTGTGGATAAGCAGGGCAAAATCAGCCGAATTCACACCGGATTTAATGGGCCTGCTACCGGTCAGGAATTTGCGAACTTTGCGCAAACTTTTGACCGAACCATACGCCAACTCAGCGGGTTAGAAACGCCTCAAAGCGGGCGCCCGTAATCGTGTAACTAAACTTGAAATGAACTCACTTAATTTTTTGAAAATTAATGCCTTATTGATTTTGTCGGTGCTGTTTCTGGCCTCTTCCTGCAAGAGCGGAGGAGCGGGTGACGGCTATACCATTGAAGGCAAAATCAACGGTTTGGAAACGGGCCAGGCATTGCTCCTGCTGCAGACTGACGGCGATATTGACACGGTAGCTACCGTTCCGATTGAAGCCGGAGTTTTTGCGTTTAGCGGCAAGGTGGAGCATGCCTCCATGCACTTTATTCGTTTTGGCGACCTGCCCCAGGCGGCCCCGGTGTTCATTGAAAATGCACCGATGACCATCACGGCCTATGTGGACAGCTTGCCCCTCATGGAGGTGACCGGATCGGCCAGCCATGCGGATTTGATGGCCTACATTGACGACATGCGGGCCTTTGATACCAAAAACATGGACTTGCAGACGCAGTACCAGAACCTGATCATGGGCGCGCAAAGTGGGGCTATGGACACCACCGGTCTCATGCAACAGGTCAATGGCCTGATTGCAGCATTGAACGCCAACATTGACGCCAAAACTGCGTTCCAAAAGCAATGGCCTCTGGACAACCTGGACAAAGCGGCCGGGGCCTATGCCGCCTGGGCCAACCGCCAGGCGCAGATTTACACCCCGGAAGAAATCCAGGACCTGAGCACCAAGCTCACGGCCGCACAGCCCAATTCACCTTACGCGGGCTACATTGCCACCTACCTGGCCAAAGTCAACGGCACCCAGGTTGGCGCTACGGCACCGGATTTCAGCTTGCCGGATCCAAACGGCAAGACCGTAAGCTTGAAAGACTACCGCGGCAAATACGTGCTGGTGGACTTCTGGGCCGGTTGGTGCAGCCCCTGCCGCGCTGAAAATCCAAACCTGATCGCTGCCTACGATACGTACAAAGGCCGAAATTTCGAGGTGTTGGGCGTTTCGCTTGACCGCGAAAAAGGGTATTGGCTCCAGGCTATTGAGCAGGATGCACTGCCCTGGACCCAGGTCAGCGACCTCAAGTGGTGGCGCAGCGATGTGGCCCAACTGTACGGCATTGAGAGCATTCCGGCAAACTTCCTGTTGGATCCCCAGGGCAAAATCATTGCCCGCAACCTCCGCGGACCAGCATTGCTGGCGGAATTGGAACGCATTCTGCCCGCCCGGTAAGGTTTGTCACAACACAAAAGGCCACACCGCCTTGCGGTTGCTCGGGTAATCCGGAAACTTCTCGCGGTACCAGCGGTGGTGCGCCAGCGAGCGGGGAAGCACGTTTAGCACAGTCCAGGCGGCAAACACCGCTGCGGGAGCTGCTGCAGTGAGTACGGCAAATCCGACCCATTCCATCATTTCTCCAAAATGGTTGGGGCAGGAAACGTAGTTGAACAAGCCGCCGCGCGGAATCCGGTACCCGGTTTCGCCGGGTTTGCGCAAGTGAATCAGCCGGTCGTCTGCCCAAATATTGAGGCTGAAACCGCCGATAAACAGCAAGAGGCCCCCGAGAAACTGCGGGGTTTGCATCCATGCTGCGGAATACCCCGAAGACCATTCGCCCAACCAATGGCCCAAAAAGTATCCGTTGGCCAGGTTGAACAGCACCGCCATTCCGGCTACGGCCAGGGGCATGCGCTTGCCGTCTGTGCGCAACCGAAACGGAAAAATCAGGGCGCGGTGCGCGTAGTGCAGGGTAAACAGCCCGGCAAACACCCAGTGGACGCTCGTTTTGGGCACACTTCCCCCGAGAAAAAAGGCGTAGAAAACCACCAAAACAGGCAGCTCCATCAGGAGCCAGCCCAGTCGGTTGGGCAGGGTAGGACCCCAGCCCGATCGAACATGACGGCCATAGGGCGCGCGAAGCAGCAGCGAAGCGGCAAAGGCCAGCATACCGACCCCCAGCCAAGCCAAAAGGGCCCAGCGGTAAGTTTCCGGCAAGGCGTTCCAGCCCGCGCTCAACGGTCCGGGAGGTTGTGTTTTTGAATGTGGGCCAGCAGATCGTCGCGGTAATTGGCCCCGACAGAAAGTTGGTGTTTGCCCACTTCCACCAGATTGCCGTCCAGCGATTCAATTTTATCCACAGCCACCAGAAAACTCTTATGGATGCGGAGGAAGCGGTCGGCGGGCAGGGCGCGCTCCATGTTTTTCATGGTCTGGTGAACAATAAGCCGCTGGTCGGTCATTTGGATTTTAACGTAATCTTTCATGCCTTCCACAAACAGCATTTCATCAAACCTTACTTTGACCATTTTGCCATCGGCCTTGACAAACAAAAATTCCTCATTGGTGTCCTGGGCTTCGCCAAACGGTTCCGGCGCCAAAATGCGCGAGGCTTTGTCCACCGCCTTGAGAAAGCGATCAAAGGCAATGGGTTTGAGCAGGTAGTCCAACACATCCAGGTTAAAGCCCTCCATGGCGTAGTTGGAATAGGCCGTGGTAAAAATCACAAGGGGGCGGCTTGACAGCGACTTGATAAAATCGATACCCGTCAGTTCGGGCATGTGGATGTCCAGGAAAATAAGGTCAGCACTCTCCCGCTGCAAAAAGTCATAAGCCTCAAGCGCGTGTTTGCAGCGCTTGACCAAATGCAGATTAGGCACCCGTTGGATGTAGTTTTCCAGAATATCAAGCGCCAGGGGCTCGTCGTCCACAATCAGGCATCGGATCATTCTGTCAGGGTGAGTTTAAGGGTGACCGTGTAGGTATCGGTTGCCTCGGAAACGGCAAAGGCGTGCCGGTTCGGGTAAATTAAGTCCAACCGTCGCTTGACGTTGAGCAAGCCAATTCCCCCGGTGCGAACCGAGCTGCGAGCGGCATTTTCTGCCAACAAAACCGGATTGGGCAGGGGCTTTTGGTGGAAATTGCTTTGCGGCGCTTTGCTGTTCACGATCGTGAAGCTCAGGTCCATGGCGTTAACGTCCAAATGCATGCGCACCCAGGCATTGGCCGTGGTGCGGTTGAGTCCGTGTTTGATGGCATTTTCAAGCAGGGGCGTAAACAACAATGGGGCGATCATTTTGCGGTCGGTATTGCCCGTAACGAGCAATTCTATCAGGTTGGAGCCGTCTTGCCGCAGTTCTTCCAATTCAATGTAGTTGCGCAAATATTCAATTTCTTTGTTCAGGTACACCATCCGCTCATTGCATTCGTAGAGCATGTAGCGCAAAATGGCGCTGAGCTTGAGCACGATTTCCGGCGCGCGGTCGCTTTTAGTGAGGGCAAGCGAGTAAAGATTGTTCAGGGTATTGAACAAGAAATGCGGGTTAACCTGACTTTTCAGAAAGTTCAGTTCGGTTTGAAGCTGCTGGTTTTCCAACTGCCTGTTTGTTTGCTGCTGCTCCAGCGAATGCAGGGCCAGTTTTAAACTGGTGGTTAGAAAAATCATGAAGACCACGTTGGCGGCAGCGGAGATGGCCGTTATGATGGGTTTTTGGTCCTGTATGGCTTCGTTTGGGCCCATAAACAGGAGCAGCTGCCAAACGGCCAAGCCACCTGCAGGGATTAAAACCAGCAGCGACAGGGCATACCACCCGTATTTACCCGTCCAGAGCAGCCGCGGGATGCCGATTCTCAAATTTGCATAAACAAAAACCGCATAAGTAGCGGCGAGCAATAACGCCTGAACAACGGCTTGCAGCATGGGCATTTCCCGCCCAAACAAGTTGCACCATAGCGCTATCCAGGCAGCCCAGAAGGTTATATGCAGCCAAAGGCGGTTTTCGGGAGAGCGAAGTAGGTTCATGCAGCCGTTAAAAATAGGGGAAATGCCCCGTCAGCGCGGGCGGCACCCGATGAACACCCCCCTTTTATCGACGAATGGCGCTTTGCACCCGACAAAGCGGGTTATTCGGCAAGGAGACCCTGGAAAACGGCAGTTTCTGCTGAATTGTCGTGGTTTCTGCCCGTTTTGACGTGTTGGTCGAGTTTTTACGGGTCTTGGTCCAATAGAATTTTTGGACGGCGAAAAGCCCGCTAATCTTGTTTCGTCAACATCACCAAAACGCTGCGGGTCATACCGCGACAAAAACGCACTACCATGAACTTTTTGAATTCTCTTCTGCTTGCTTCCAGTTTCTTTTTGGCCTCAGGCACTTACACGGCTGCTTCGGCGGCACCTGCAGGAGCAGGCCTGAGTAAATCAGGCGATGCCACCAGCACCCTGAATACCCAGACCGCAGAAGCCAGCCTGACCCAAACACTGCGCGAAACCCTGAGCGAAGGCATGGATTTTCCCGGCTATTCTGCTGAACCTACCCAGGAAGTCATCGTTCGCATCAAATTCCAGGTAGATGCGGACAACAAGATCGACTTGTTGGAAGTTTCCGGGAGCAACCGCCGCATCAACACCTACGTCATGGACAATCTCCAGGGCAAAAGTGCCAGCGAGCAACCCATCCTCCCTGGCGTAACCTTTGTGAGCACCCTGCGCTTCATTCTGTAACAACCTTCCCCAGCCCCGGCAACGCCCGGGGCTGGGTGTTTTTAGCGATGCTCCCAAATCCGGACCCATTGCCCAGCCAGGCGATAAGCACGTGGTCGCGCTGGGGTTGATTTTGGAGCAACTCGGTTAACGTTTTTTTGGTGAGAAGCCTCCCCGGTTCCGCATGGCGGAATCGGGGTTTGCTTTTTGTTGCCTATTGATGCGTTTTGAGGCGTTTTGATGGAGTCGCCGGGGCTTCTCCCGGAAAAAGGAATAGACTACCTTGCTGAAAAATAAGTTTCCACATGACCAAATTGCGCTGGTTGCTTTGCCTCTGTTTGTTGAGCCAGGTTGTATTTCAGGCAAGTGGGCAAACAGCCAAACTTGATCCTGGCAATAAAAAGTACTTCCTGGAAGTAGGGGGAGTTAGTTTTACAAAATCAATCTACGATACGATTATTATTCCTTCAGATTCCTGGTCAACGGTTATTACCAAAACGGAGGAGGGGTATGGCTTGCTTTATGCGGGTAACAAGAAAGTTATGGCGCTTTTGCCTAACGAATTTGAGTATATTCAGCATTATTATTTTGAGGGTTATTTTGTCCAAAAGAATGGCAAGTATGCCCAATACCAGGCTATGGACAATCTGGATATGGATGATAATGACAAAGCTTTTTTTATAACCAAAACCCCTGTTTTCCGAACGGCTTTTCTCTACGACAAGGTTAAAGTCGTGTCGCAGCGCGTGCGCTTGTACCATGAATATGGGGATGAGTGGAAGACCTGGAATTACGGTGTGGTTTGGCAGGGAGATCGGGTATCAATGTTTAATTTCAATATGCGATCAAGTGGCATTAGTTCAAAGTCTTTTGCCTGCAACGACGTCGTGCTCTTCAACATTGACACGAAACCGTTCTTCAAAATACAGGCGGGGAACAAGTTTGGCATTGTCGATGAAGAATACAATGTTCAATTGCCTGCGGTGTACGACAGCATTACGTATCGTCGAATCATCTTCAATGTACCACACTACAAAGACAAAAAGATCACTAACGATTATCTGATCCTGCACCAGGCAGGTAAAATGTACCTGGCCAACTTTACGCGTGGCACCAATTATTTAAACCATAATTTTCTTATAGAATCTTATCATGTTGATGGGGAGACTATGTATTTCACAGAAAACGGCAAATCCATGAAGCTGGTGGAGGGTCAAAAGATTGCCGCCGATTTTGAGGTGGTCCTGAGTGATAAATACGAGCACAAACTCATTAAAAAGGATAAGCGCTACGGGCTTATGGCCGGAGATAAAATTTTGCTGGAACCTGTTTACGTGGATTATGAATGGGAATCCTGGTGTGACGGGGAGGCGGATGTGTACTTTTTCAGAAAGGAGCAGGGCGATCCTTACGTAGTCTATTCCGGGCGGTACAAGGAGTTCATGCTTAAAACGGAAAAGATCAGTGCAGTGGATTGTACCTCCGATGGCTTGTACCTCAAGCGGGCAGATGGCAAATGGTATTCGTTGATTGTGGATAAATTCCACTATTTGGGCAAACCGGAAGTTGGGTACGATTCGCTGGGTTCGCTCATGTATCCTTCGGAGGGAATTTTGGGTTACCGAAACGGCAAGACCTACCACATCAGTGGCGCAGGAGACTACGCAGAAGTTTCCATTCCCCATGGTGCGAAGTACGTAACCCACATTCCGGAGACCGATGGCTTTGTGTACAAAATCAATGAAAAGTTTGGCTACAACAACCAGACGATCACCTTTGCGCCCGTGCTCGACAACTTGAACATGGGGTACGACAAAAAAGCGGGAAGCACGCTTTTTTCCACGAATGTAGAAGGCAAAGAGTACTTGTTTTACCCGGCAGATTTTGATCAGGATCAGTCCATCCGTTCCTTTGTTGATTGTCAGGAGTGCTTTGGCTTTGGATTTTTCCTGCGTTCAGAAACGGAGACGAGAACCATTAAGGGATCAACTACGACACGCTCAGAGCGCGTTTTTCTGTGGCGCGATGGCGAGTATGTTAAAACAACCACCACCGTCGAGCCCGATCGGGAGGTAACCACCTCCAACACCGTTCATGAACCCTGCCCGGCCTGCTCCGGCACGGGAAAGAAAAGGATCAGACTCAGAAGTTTAGCCGGACAAGTGCAAGTGGATTAAAATACGAAAACAGTAGTTATGGCCTCGGAAGAACGTTCTTATTCGCTGGGTTCACAAGTAACCCATTCCGCCTATGGCCGGGGCGTCATCGTTGACGTAAGCCCCGCCTATGCTAAGGTGTATTTTCACGACCTGGACAAGAGCAAGCAAATTCCCCGCGACGGCGATGAACTGGATCTTTTGGAGGCCGGCGAAGGGGGCCCTTCGCTCAGCCTCGAAGAAATTGAGGATGTAATCTGGCGCGTGTTGACCAAGCACGGCGGTGTGCAGGAAGTGGTGCACCTGGGCGATCGTTGGTTAGGCGGCACGCTGGTTTTGCAACCGTCTGACAAAGGCCTCCAGGCTAAAGAAATGCCGCTCGACGCGTTTTTTCACAAGATCGTAATGCTTCGGGATCGCTTGCGGGTGCTCGAGCAACAGATCAACATTCACCCGAAATTGAACGATGAGGACCGGGTGCACCTGCAACAATACATCACCCGGATTTACGGCAGCCTCACCTCGTTTAATGTGCTGTTCAAGCTCAAACAGGACCATTTCAAAGGGGCTGGCGGCAAAGAAGATTGATGCAAAGTTTTCCACAAGACCCGGAAAATCGCGTGTTGGCTGCAGATGCCCGGAGCAGCAGCGATTTCTTTGCCGACGACGCCGTGCTCTCGCACCTTTTCCGGACGCGCATCAGCGCGGATGGGCAGGCCTGGATGCAGCCGCGTTGGTCGGAACTGGGGCGTGAACTGGCGGGCAGGATGGACGCGCTCTCGCTGACGGCAGATCGGCAAGGGCCGGTGTTGCGGCCGCGGAATTTGTACGGGGAGTCGCTGGACGCGCTGGACTTTCACCCGGCTTATCAGGAATTGTTGGGTATTGCGGTGCGTTCGGGCATGTTCCAGGTCAAATGGGAACCGGCGCTGCGCGCGCGTTTTTCGGGCGAAGGGCATCGATTGGGTTTCAGCGCCGGTTTGCTCTACGCCATGGGCGAAGCGGGTTTGTATTGCCCGCTGTGCATGACAGACGGCGTAGCGCGCATCGTGGATCGCTTTGCCACTCCGGAGGATCGTGAGCGCTTGCTGCCGCATATCTACACCCAGAATCCGGCGGATCTGTACACCGGAGCCATGTTTCTGACAGAAAAGTCCGGCGGTTCGGATGTTGGCGCCAACCGGGTAAGAGCGGTGCAGGCGGGCGACAGAGCCGCGGGAGTTGGAGCTGCAGGAGTTGGAGCTGGCGGAGCCGCGGGAGTTGGAGCTGCAGGAGTTGGAGCTGGCGGAGCCGCTACAGCGGGTTCTGCTGGCACCCTGTACCAGCTCTATGGCGAGAAATGGTTTTGCTCCAATGCCAATGCCGAGTTGGCGCTGGCGCTGGCGCGGACAGATCCGGCCATTGCGGGTACGCGAGGTCTTAGCATCTTTTTGCTGGAGCAACAAGGTCCGGACGGCAAGCCCAACCCGCGCCAGGTTTTGCGCCTTAAAGAGAAACTGGGGGTGCGCAGCATGGCTTCGGCGGAACTGATGCTAACCGGCACCTGGGGGCGGCGTTTGGGGGAGGAAGGACAGGGTTTTGCGATCATGACGGAGATGATCAACCTCAGCCGGTTGTACAATGCCGTCACCGCTGTGGCACTTGTGCGCAGGGCGCTTCGCGAAGCCTGGTTTTTCCTCCGACATAGAAAAACCTTTGGCAAGCCGGCGCTGGAGCATGCCCTGGTGCGCGAGCGTCTGGAGCGCCTGGCAGCCGGATGGCTCGGGGAGTTGCAGCTTTGCTGGCGCGCCATAGAAGCCCTGGATGCTGCGGATGCCGGCAATGCACATGAGGCTGCCCTGGTTCGGCTGCTGACCCCGATGGTTAAACGCTCCAGTGCGGAGTTTTCGGTCTATGCCATTCGCGAATGCATGGAGCTCATGGGCGGCATAGGCTACATCGAGGACGGGGTCATGCCCAAGCTGCTGCGCGATGCCAACGTCTTGCCCATTTGGGAGGGTGCTGGCAACATCATGCTCTTGGACATGTTGCGCGCCTTGCAGAAAGCGGCCCCTGCCCAAGGTTGGCGGTCGGTCTGGCAGCAATTGTTGGCCAGTGCCGATGCACCGGAGGCTTGGCAAATGAAGGCAGATGCGCTCTTGACGCAATTGGAAGGGCTTTTTGATCTCGAGCGCGAGCAGGCCGAGTACCGCAGCCGCGCCCTGCTTGAAGCGCTGACGGAACTCACGCAAGCGGCGCTGGTGCTGCGCAGCCGCGATGCCGAAAATGCCGCGTGGGTTGACCCTGCTGTGGCCTGGTACCATCGCCGCATCACCGGAACAAGCGGATCGGCTCCATTGACCATTGAGGAAACAGAAAGCTTGTTGGGCTTCTTTGGCTGATTCCCATTATTTTGGACCTGCATCAAGGTTGCTGCACTGGTCCATACGGTTGGGCCAGGGACGTTTTATCCGATCTCTCTCATGGAAATGTATGCGTTTGTCGGCCAGATCATTGAGCGATTTGGACCGCGGTCACCAGGCAGCGATGCCGAGCGTCTGGCCCAGCAATGGGTAGCGCAACAATTCCAAACCCTGGCTGGACCAGGGCAGGTACAGGTTCAGCGCTTCCGGGCCAGTATGACAGCCAAATTTGTCAGTTTGAAACTGTTTGTGGGCTTGTTCGTGGTGTCCATGGTACTGGCCTGGTTCTCGCTCCCGATAGCAGGGGCTATTGGTTTGCTGAATACGGTGCTGTTTCTGGGGCACTTTGTGCTGTACCGCGACTGGCTGGATCCGCTTTTTGCTAAAGCAGATTCCAGCAACGTGATCGCTACGTTAGAACCCGCCGGGAAGGTGCGCAGCACGTTGATTATAGCCGGGCATGTGGATTCCGCCACGGAGTTTCAGTGGTGGTACCGCTTTGGGCAGGCGGGCATTACGGCTACGGTGCTGGCTGGTTTTATGCTGGTGCTCAGCGGGCTTTTCCTGGGCATTGCCGCCTTGATTGGCGCTGAGTTTGCCACACCTGCGGTGCGTTTCCCCTGGTTTTTCTTTGCGCTCCTGGCTCCCTTGCAGGTGACCAATTGGTCCATGCACGGAGACCGCGTGGTGGATGGGGCTATCGACAACCTCAGCGGGCTCGCCGTAGCGTGGGGTGTGGGCCGTCATTTTGCCAAACCCGGAGCGCTGGGGCAGAATACGCTGCAGCATACCCGGATTAAGCTGGTCAGTTTTGGCTCGGAAGAATGCGGGTTGAAAGGTTCACGTGCGCTTGTTCGGGAGTTTGAACAGGAACTCCGCGCGGAAAATGCGGTGTTGCTCAACATGGAGAGTTTCAAGGATGATCAAAACCTGACCATCCTGACGGGCGAGGCCTTTACAGGCGCGCGTTACCCGCGTGCGCTCAACGATCGCTTGGGGGCAGCGATGCGCGAAGCGGGCTGCTCATTTACAGAAACCACCCTTATGGTAGGCGCCACCGATGCCACCTCCTTTGCCAACCGCGGCTTGCCCGCTACTTGTGTCATCGGGTTGACTTCAACCAAATTGGATCCTACCTACCACACCCGGCTGGACAACATGGAACACCTGGAGCGTTCAGGCATGGAGGCCATGCTGCGCGTACTGGTCCGGTTTACCGAAGCATGGGATAGCGCGGACGTATTGCCGGAGCTGAAGTAGCAGGGTCGGCTTTTGTGAACACAATAAATGGTATTGTTTCAGGCAGGCTTGCTCCCTGCCTTTAGGACAAAGCCTCTCTTCGGTGCTGTTCCAACAGCCGTTTGTTCAGGGCTGCGTAGAGCCCGGGCAGGTGTTTCCAAAGCCAGGCGCTAAGCCGGGCATGGTCGGGAAAGACCACCAAGCGTTTGTTGGCGGCTACCCCTTTGAGAATGGCCCGCGCGGCCTGGTCAGCCGGCAAAAGCCTCCAGGGCAACAGCGCCAGCATGGCTTGCTTGCTGGTGCCGCGTTTGGGGGCGTTGTTAAAAATGGCGGTGTCGATGTAACCGGGACAGATGGCGGTAACCCGGATGCCCAGCGCCGCGCCTTCCATAGCCAGCGTATTGGATAGCCCGATGACCCCGTGCTTCGTGGCACTGTAGAGGCTGGCGAGGGGGGAGGGGCTGATGCCGAGCAGCGAAGCGGTATTGACCAGGTGGCCGCCGCCATGGCGCGCCATTATGGGGAATGCCTCGTGGCAACCATGAACCACGGCACTAAGGTTGACGGCCAGTACTTGCTCCCAATCCTGGGCGGTCATGTGTCTAAACTCGCCGGCCATGCCCATGCCCGCATTGTTAAACAAGTAATCGAGGCGCCCTTCGCGTTGGGCACAGCGCTGAATCCAGGACCGCAACGCAAGGCTGTCTGTTACGTCCAGGGTTTCTAAATCGGGCGAAGGGCTTCCGTTCCATGTTGCGGCAGCCTGCTCAAGCGCAGCGGCATCGCGATCACTGGCGTACAGGCGCGCACCAGCGGCGCAGAGTTCGGCGGCGAGGGCGCGTCCGATACCAGAACCGGCACCGGTGAGCAAAACCACTTTGTTGCGGAAGATAGGGTTGGGCATGTTTTGACGTTGACCGTTGCTGTTGCCGGAAAATACGGCAATTTTGCCCGGGTGTAAAAAGGCGGGTGAACGCAAGCATTGCTGCTGAACGGACCGTTCACCATTCGACCTGAATGCACAACAATCTGGATGCGATTTTTTGCCTTAAGTGATGTGCACATCGACTATGCAGCCAATGAGGCCTGGCTCAGCGCACTGTCCGCGCGCGATTACCGGGAGGATACCTTGCTTTTAGGCGGTGACATTAGTGCTGATTTATTTCGTATAGAAGAAACACTGGCTCGACTCCGCGATAAATTTGCGCAAGTGTTTTTTGTGCCGGGCAACCACGATTTGTGGGTCCGCAAAGGGGATGGCCTGGATTCTTTAGGCAAGTTTGAGCGCATTCTGGAAGTCTGCGCGCGCCTGGCTGTGCAAACCGGGCCAATGCGGATTGCTGCGTTGCGCGTTGTTCCGCTGTTGAGCTGGTACGATTTTTCGTTTGGGCAACCCGGCCGCGAATTGAAAAATCGCTGGGCCGATTTTAGAATGTGCGTCTGGCCTGCGGGCATGGATGTCGTGGAAGTCAGTGCCTGGTTTCTGGCCCGAAATGTTGTTCAACCGCCCTTACCCGGCGAGACCATTCTCAGCTTCTCCCATTTCTTGCCCAGACGGGATGTGCTTCCAAGGCGCATTGATCCGGCGCAGTATTTTCTCATGCCGGTGCTGGGCAGCGACGGCTTGGGCCAGCAGGTGACAAAGCTTAAATCAACCTTTCACGTCTTTGGTCACTCGCACATCAACCATGTTTGCGCGATTGACGGGACTACTTTTATCAACAATGCTTTTGGTTATCCTTCTGAAAGTCGGTTTACCCGAAAGGAGCTGGTAGAATTGCCGGTAGGATAAAAGGCGAATGGGCATTCCGAAGGCGCAAATACCCGGGCCGAAACACAAGGTAAAACGGATTAAATCTCGGCAGCTTTCTCTGCCATAATGATGTCGTAGATCGGGCGTTTTTCAATTTTGCTGCGCAACCAGTTGAGGAGGTTCAGGTAGCTCTGGGAATTGCCTTCAAATTCGTGTTGCAGGGTTTCGGATAGCTTTTGGAAGAACTGCTCAAAGAGTTTCTGGCGCGGGCCTTCTTCGCGCACGCTGATGGCGCGGTTGAGGTTTCGCAGCACAAGATCTTCAACCAAAAAGAGGCGCTTCTTTTTAATCAGGAAGCGCCGGGTTGATTTTATCTCGTACTTGAGCAAGTCGTAGTTGCCTAAGTCAAAGTGGATCAGCAAGTTCAGAATGCGGGCAAAGCAGATGACATCATCGGCGGCGTTGGGCTTGTCGTCAAACACAATCCGGTTGACCCAATCCGATGCCTGGTCCACGTCGCCGGTGTAGAAATACACTTTGGCGATGGTAAACAACATTTCAATTTTAAACTCAATTACAATGACACTGTCGTAGCGCTCCAGCATTTCAACCACGCGGGGGACCAATTCTAATGCGCGCTGGAACTGGTGGGTGCGGTAGTAGTGCGCCAGTTCCTGGACATAGCTGGTTTCAAAAAGAATGGCTTGCTCGGTGTTGGTTATGCTGGTCGCAAACTGATCCGCTGTTTCCCGAACATTGCGCAAAATATCCTCAAAGTTTTTCCAGTCCTTGAGCTCCATGTAATTGTGGAGCAGGTTGTTCTGAACTTTGATGTATTGGATCAGGTTTTCGCGGATGAATTGCGGGTGTTCTTCAAAAAGCCGAAAGCGCAGTAAATCGAAGCGATGCGCTTCGCCGTGTTGTTCCAGCAAGGTCTGGTACACCCCTTTGATGTTGTAGTAACGCAACTTTCCAATGAACGACCGCGGCAAAGCTCCTTCGGCCATAGCGGGATGCGCCAGAATTTTTTCTATGGCGGACAGATCGGAGGCCGTGCGGGCGCGTGTGTAGCGGCGGTAAACGCGGAAGGCGTCCTGCTCCAGCAACCGCAACTGGTAGGTCTCCTCCATGATCTCCAGCATTTCCCGGATTTCATCGTTGCTCTCCTTGCGAAACTCATCTAACCGGTCGCCTTTGAGGAAACGCGTATTGATTTCGTTCTCCCACTTAATCATGTGGAGCAGCAATTCGTACTTATCGTACTGCCGGGCAATGGCCTTGGTTTTGGTCAGAATCTTGATGCACTTTTTGTACATCCCCTTGCCAAAGAGAATCTTGACCGATTCAACTTCTTCCTGAATGCGCGATTCAGCATCGGCGCCGCTGTAATAGGAGCGAAGGCTCCTTAAAATAAAATTGTATAGATAATTTTTTGTTACTGCAAATTGCTTGATGAACGTTTCGCCTTGAAACGTGCTGAGCAGTGCTTTTTCATCGTATTCATCTTGGCGGTCAATGGCGTCAAACAACTTGACATAGTTGTTCTGTTCCCCTTTGACGTGAATGGAGGCGAAGATTTTGAAGTAGCGTTTCTCAGTCTGTTTCAGGGATTTTACCAGCTGAAACAGGTCATCCGTAATAGTCATTCAGGCGAAGGGCCGCGCTCACATAAAGCGACTCCATGACCAATTTATAAACTTTTATGCAAAAACACCAAGCCACATCTGCTAAGTTGTTGATTAACAGGCCATTTTAAGTTTAAGACCAGCTAAGCTAACCCAAATGAATCTTAACCATCAGGGGGTCTTGTTCAGTTTCCAGTTGTAATCGTAAAAGGTAATGGCGGTTCCTTCCGGGATAGGTTGGTTGCGGAATTCGTTGATGTAGGCCAGGATGGCGTCCTTGCCGCCAAAGTCCTGAGCGTACCAATTAAAGATTTGCGATAGCTCGGCATATTGATCGCCTTCGCGATAACGGATGAAGGTTGGATCGTTGAGGGCCTGGCGGGTCACTGCGTCTAATTGTTGGTCCAGTTTGCCCGGCATAAACGCCCCGTCAAGAATCTTTGGACAGCCGAGCGCACCGCAAACAAGGGCAAAGTGAATGCGGGGATCGCTGCGCAAGCCTGCTTCCAGATCGTTCAGCGTCGTTTTCTTGCCGGCCACCCCATAGGTCTGCCGGTCAAAGAATCCGGCAATGTCCATGGGAGAGGGGATGGGATAGTGGTCCACAACCTGTTTCATGACCAGAACATTGTAGGCATTTATTTTAAATGCCTTGTTCTGTAAGGTGCTTGCTTTGTCCAGATCGGCATTGGAAATCCGAGCCGTCATGTCGTCAAGCATCACGGGTGCAACGGCTAAATCACCGTATCGAACCAGTCCGCCGGAAACGGCGTCTTTTAGGAATAGGTCCAGGTCAGCGAAGAGGGCATCCCATTGTGTAAAAACCTGCCGGGGAGTCGCTGCAGTTGGCGTTGCTGCAGTTGGTGTTGCATCCGAGGGCGCTGCGTCCGGGGCAGGTTGAGCAATGGATGCCGGGGTTTTTAGTTCCTTGTCCCGAAGCCCGCTTTCTGGGCTCGCAGCCTCGCCAAGGTTGGCCAGGCTATCGGCGGAGGCAGCAAGCTGTACGCTCCCGAGTTCCGGTGCCTCAGCAGCCAAAGGTTTGCGCTCGTTTAACGCGGGCTGCAGGGGCTTTTCGCTCGACGTTGCCACGCCGATGTCCTGCCGCTCAGCGTGCTGTTCCCGATCCATGCCGGATCCCTTGGCCTCTGTGCCGCCGCTGTGCTCATTTTGGCACGCATTCGTTAAATTGACAAGCAGTAAGATATAAAGAAATTTTGGCATTGGTTTGTATCTTTAACGGGCAATTCCCACCTCGCATTGACTCTTCGCGCTAAACTGAAACGCTGGCTCGGGCTGGAAAAGTTCACCTTTGAGCGTTTCCTGCACATTGCTTTGTTTACCGGCCTCCCGGCTATGTTGCTCCTGGAGTACACCTTGCTCCCTGAGTTGGAGCATTACACGTTTGTGCGCGGTGGGATGACCCTTGCTTCGCTGGGCATCTACCTGGCCTCTTTTCGGGTAGAGATTATTCGACGGGATTTTACCTTCATTAACTACGTCACAATATACTTGGTTATATCGCATATGATATTTCTTACGTATGTAAACGGATTCACCTTTTACCTGAGCAGCTTGCTGATCAGCCTGATTTTGGGCGCTTCGCTGGTCTTTCGCACGCGTTTTCAACTGTTGGTTTTTCAGGCAAGCATGTTCCTCCTGGTCACGCAGGCATCCTTTCTGGCCGGTAAAGATACCCAGGTTGACGTTCCGCTTTTTTTGATTTTGTACGTGTTCATGAACGTTTGTGCTTATGCCATTCAGGATTACATCTTTCGGCAACGGGATCGTTTGCAGGATGCAGCAGAAGAGCTTCGCCGTTCCAATGCGTACCTGGAGCAATTTGCCTACGCTACCTCGCATGACCTCCAGGAGCCCCTTCGAACCGTAACCAGTTACGTCCAGTTGTTGCAAAAGCGCTATGCCGGTTCGTTGGGCGAAGAGGCCGATGAATTTATCCACTTTACGGTGGATGCGACGGGCCGTATGCGGGAAATGATCCAGGGTTTGCTCAAGTTCAGCCGGGTTAGTTCGCACAATTTTCGCGCCGACAAAGTTGATCTGAACGAAGTACTCCGGCAGGTAAGCGACAGTTTAAAGGCCTCTATTGACGAATCGGGCGCCAGTATCCGCTATTCGTCCATGCCGGCCATTCAGGGCGACCGCAGCATGTTGGGTCAGTTGTTCCAAAACCTGATTACCAACGCCATTAAGTACCGGGATGAACAACGCAATCCGATCATTGAAATTGATGTGGTGAGCATTGAAAACGGCTGGCGTTTTTCAGTCAGCGACAACGGGATTGGGATTCCCCAGAAATACCAGGAGCGCATTTTTGAAGTGTTCAGCCGGGTGCAGAGCAAGCAGAATACCGAAGGGCTTGGCATTGGATTGGCCCTTTGCAAGCGCATTGTCTTCAACCACGGCGGTGAAATTTGGGTAAAATCGGAAGAGGGAACTGGCAGTACCTTTTACTTCAGCATTTTACGCTGAGGCTCAACCCCCTTTTGCTGGTTTAGGCTTGGGCAACAGGCCCGCCAACCGCGTGTTCAAAGGCTGTGATCCTGTCCGAAAGGCCAACATTTCGCGGGGCAGCGCATCGCTGAAGTACACCAGCTTAACCAACGTGCCTAAGCGCGGATTGATCTCCATGCCGCTGATGGTAAAGCCCGCTTTGAGTTTGGGAATCAGAATGCCATTGTGATCGGCGCGATGCTGCGATTCCAGACTGCGGAACCCCGCAGCCAAAGCCTCCGCCATAACTACCCGAAGCAAGGCACCGTAAATTCCACGGCCCTGGTGCGCCGGGGCAACGGCACTGTTGCGCATGCGGAAAATATGGGGTTCTACGGCGGTGCCATAATGAAAGGCAACAGGTTCCTGCTCCAGAAAAACGCCAAAATACCATTCACTTTCAGCCAGGTTTTTGTTGCGCCAGCGGTGTTGCGGCAACACAAAAGCTCCGGTGCCGGCCAACGCCAAACGGTACAAAGGTTTGAAGTGCTGCTGAAAGCCTTGTCGGTCCAGGCGCGCCCAGGTATAGGGGCCGTGCAACGGGATGAGGTTCATGGAATCGCTTAAGCCTTAAACAGGAGCGGAAAAATAGTCGGGATCCAGGTCCAGCCATTCCATGGTGGCATTGTGAAAGAGGTCTTCCACCGTATTTTCCGGCAATTGCATGCCTTCAATCATGCGGCCAATTTCCAGATCGCCCAGGGGGAAGGGGTAGTCAGAGCCGAGGCAAACCCGTCTCGTGCCCTGGAGATCCATGATGTACTCGAGCATGCGCGGATCGTGGGTGATGCTGTCCACCCAAAATTGGCCCAGGTACTCGCGCGGATTGCGGGCATTGTCCACGGCCACGAGGTCAGGGCGGCAGTTAAATCCGTGTTCAATGCGGCCAATGGTACCCATGAACGAGCCCCCGGCGTGGCTGAAGTTGACGCGCAGGTTGGGCAGTTTTTCCAACACACCGCTGAAGATCATGGAGCACATGGCCCGCGAAGTTTCGGCGGGCATGCCCACCAACCAGGGCAGCCAATATTTGGTCATGTATTCAAAGCCCATCATGTTCCAGGGATGCACCATGACCGCCAGGTTCAACTGCTCACAAGCTTCGAAAATGGGGAAAAACTCCGGGTCGCCGAGGTTGTTGTTGTTGATGTTGGACCCAATCTGAATACCCCGAACGCCCAGCGAAACCAAGCGCTCCAGCTCGCTGATGGCCAATTTGGCATCCTGCATGGGCACCGTGCCCAGGGCCAGGTAATGTTTGGGGTAGGTGGCTTGAATTTCCGCCAAATGGTCGTTGAGAAAGCGCGACATTTCCAGGCAATCATGAGGCTTAGCCCAATATGAAAACATAACCGGGATGGTGCAAACCACCTGCACTTGCGTCTGAAAACGCGCGTATTCCTCGATGCGCAATTCCGGATCCCAGCAGTTGGCACCGATTTCGCGAAAGAACTGGTTGCCCTTCATCATGCGCTTGCGGCCTTCGTTGCCGGGGGCCAGCCAGATGAAATCACCGTACCCAAATTTTTCGGCCCACAGCGGCATGTCCGGCGGCAGCAGATGGGTGTGCATGTCAATCTTTAGCATCGGGGAGGGGGTATAGCGGGTTGAAGGCAGACCGGTTTGAGGTAGAGGAATGCGGTCGGCATTAAGCCGGGCGAAAGGCGGGGCGCACGCTACTCAACAGCAGATTCCGGCCGCTGCTTTTGCTCTTTTCCCGCACAGGCAGGATCGATGCATTCTCCGTAAAAGTTCAGCGCATGGCTGTCGATACGAAAGCGATACACTTCTTCGACCATGGTTTTGATGCGTTCAATGCGCGGGTCGCAGAACTCCAGAATACGGCTGCAAGTGGTACAAACCAGGTGATCGTGCTGGCGGTAGCCATAGGATTTTTCGTACTTGGTAATGGAGTCTCCGAAGTACTGTTTGCTCACCAGGCTGCAATCAACCAGAATGTCCAGGGTGTTGTAAACCGTAGCGCGGCTTACTTTGAGGTCCTGGTTTTTGAGTTCCAGGTACAGCGCTTCGGCGTCAAAATGTCCCTTTTTGCCGTAGATAGCCCGGAGAATGTTAAAACGCTCCGGGGTCTTTCGGAGGCTGTTCTGGTCCAGATAATCGCGCAGGATATGCTCAACTTCCGGGAAATCGATGGACGTGGCCATGCCGTAAAGTTAGCGCGTTTTCTACGCCCGGTCTGGAAGCTGGATGGGCGATTGCGCGGCTATGGGTGTAAGTTTGCGGCAAAGTTGCCCCATGCTCCAAACCAAGTTTCCCTCGCAATCCGAAACGGTCATGACCGAAATGGTGCTGCCCAACGACACCAACAACCTGGGCAACCTGATGGGGGGCAACTTGTTGCATTGGATGGACATCTGTTCGGCGATGGCTGCTGGCAAACACGCCAATACCATTGCCGTGACTGCTGCGGTGGACAACGTGTCTTTTCAGCATCCCATCGCCCGCGGGGCCATCGTAACGCTGCGCAGCCGGGTAACCCGTGCGTTCAACACCTCCATGGAGGTGTACATTGAAGTGTTTTCAGAGACTATGGCCAGCCAGGAAAAGCTCCTGACCAATACCGCCTACTACACGTTTGTGGCGCTCGGAGAAAACGGGTTGCCTTGCCCGGTGCCCGCTATTGAGCCGGAAACCGAGGAGGACCGCCGCCGCTTCGAAGGGGCGCTCCGCCGCCGCGAACTCCGTCTGGTGCTCAGCGGCCGGCTCAAGCCCAGCGATACCCCGGCGCTGCAAGCACTGTTTAAGGTGGATTGATTCGGGCATTCGAGCTGTAACGAATCCGAGTACAAGCATTTGAACTCTTCCGGAATGGAGCAGAACAAAAAAGGCCGTCTCTTTCGAGACAGCCCTTTTTTGGGTTAGACCCATGCTGGATGCTGGTCATTGACCAGTATGGTTTGGCAAACAGAACCTTACTGTACCGAGAACGGCAGCGTTTCGGTGTGCTCAGCGCCAAAGCTGCTGTAGCGGCCCACCAGCAGGTAGAAACCGGGTTCCAGATTGTTGAGCTGAATGGTTTGCTGGGCACCACTCCATTCCTGGATTTGCATGACCTGGCGCAGGCGACCCACGGCGTCGAAGATCTCGAGGCTGTTGAGGCCCATACCTGTTTCGACCGTCAGTTGGTTGGTAGCTGGGTTGGGGTACAGCGAGAGCATGTTGAGCTGTTCGGCAGCGGGCAGGTCCTGGGTTTCGCGGGCCACGGGGATAGAGAAGGTGTCGCCGTAGGCGGTGTAGGGCGAAACGTCAAGCGGGGTGATGCTGCATGCGCAGCGCACTCGCCAGGTCCAGGTGGTACCGGCACCGGCAACAGCAAACGGCACATTGGTGCTGTTGTAAGGAGCGGTCAGCACGTTAACGCTGGGCTGCGGGCCGGAAGGAATTCGCTTGCCATTGACCTGGCAACCCACGGCACCGGCGTTCGGCGTCCAGTCGAGGCGAATCCGGTTGGAAAGGGTAGTGTGGCTCTGGCCGGTAGGAGCAACTGCGGAGTTGCAAGTGGTGGCACATTCCACGTCAACCGTGATGCTGCTTGACGTGGCATAGCATATAGGCAAGGCATCGGTGCAAGGCTGTCCGGCCTGTGCGTTGATCTCGTTAAAGGAGAAAATGATGTTGTTGATGGATGGCGGACCACCAAAGGCCTGAATGCTGGAAAGCCAAACATTCAGGTTGGTAATATCGCTTCCGTTGAAAATTCCGATGGAGTTGTAAACACTGCACACATCAATTCCCTGGACCAACTCGGCAAAGGTGCAACATGGGGTAAAGAGGAAGCTGCCGTTGAGCAAGGATTGTGCAAAAGCCTGAAGGTCGGCGATGTCGTAATGAAACGCCGTTACGACAAACTGGTCACCATCAGCGAGGCCAGCAGCCTGTGGATTAAAGGCGCCGGTCAGGTTGATGGCCAGAATGCGAGGCCCAAACACCGTGCTGTCGTCGTTGTACACGATGTCAGAAGGATCCTGAAAAAGGTACTCTGTCCGGGAAAGGCCGGCCGTGTATCCTGTCAACGACGGTGGTGCCCAAAGCGAGCCATCGGCGCAAATGCTGGGCTGGCTGGTGCTAAGCGTGCCGCCGGAACCTGCGGGCAAGCTGCAGTTCTGAACCTGCGCGGAAGCGTTCAGGCTTGCTGCCAGCAAGAAGCCCGCAGCCACGAAGGGACGCAGGGTGCCGGAAAGTTGGGGTAAAGTCATGTTCATGTGGGAATTGGTTTAGTTTCTTAAAACACGCAACGCCGTGGACCATTGTGGAGTGATCAGGCGAATGGCGTAGTAACCTGCCGGGTACCCAGCCAGGTTCAGGGGAAGTTGGTTATTGCCGAGAAAAAGGTCGGCTGGTTGTTGGGCCACAATCCGGCCTGTTGCATCGATGATGTGCAGCTGGGCCTGGCCGCTCCAGGAACTGTTAAAGCCGATTTGGTAGAAATCGGAGGCGGGATTGGGGCCCGCCTGAAGATCGCTGAGGTATGGCGCAGCGGACGAAAGCCCTTCGACCGAACCAATACCCATGACCGTGCCCGTATCAACGGTAAAGCAAGCGGTGTTAGAAGTAGCCCAGCACATGCGCCGGCCTGGGGTACAGGGCGAACCTAATGGAACGATGTTGATGAAGGAATCCACCAGGAACTGGATGGACGGGAAGGTGCCCTGGATGCCGTAAGCCACGGCAAACTCGACGATGTCATTGAAGTCTTCCAGGTCGGACCCTTCGTCAATGTCGGAATCAATGAGCAACGAGCATACGTCAACCCCTTGGGTGGCTTCTGCAAACAGGCAACAGGGTACGCCGGAGAACGAAGAGTTGAAGAGGGTATCCACCTGATCTTGCAGGACAGATAGGCTGAAGGACCAGGAAAACACACAGAACTCGTCGCCGCGAACCAGCCCTAAATCTGCGGCGGGATCGAGACGGCCAGTTTCGTTTGCTAAAAGGATGCGCGGTCCGGTGCTTCCCGAAAAGTCGTCAAAAACCAGATCATTCGGGTTGGTAAAGACAAATTGAACCAGATCGAGGCCCGAGCTTTCGCCGGTGAAATTCAGGTTCGGGCTCAAAAAGCCAATGATGGCCGTGCTGCTGGTGGGGCTGATGGTACCGCCGGAGCCGGCGGGCAGGTCGCAGTTTTGCCCTTGGGCGAATAGGTTTGGTGCGCAGAGCAACAAACCGGCAACCAACAAGGAAATTCGCAGGAGAGTCCTGGTTTTTGTCATGGAGGGAGAGATTTTAGAAACTGGATGGTAGGATCGAACGCAAGGGATTCTGGGGATCAGGGGGGCAAGAAAGCTAATGTTTTCGAAGGGCCGTCCCGGTCCGTCAAAATCCGGCCTAAATTAGCCCAGGTTCGCCGCCTCGCTATCCTTCAAAAAAGTGATTTTTCCACAATCCCCGGATTTTTCAGCGCCATTGCCCCCCGAGCAGCGGGATTTTGCCCAAGATTGCTTTGAATCCTGGTACAGCAGTCGAAACTGGATGGCTTTTCCCTTCCAGCGGGATATGCTGGAGGCCGTCTTAAGCGGGTGTTCCGGTCTTTTGAATGCACCAACAGGCAGTGGAAAGACTTATGCTGCGTGGATTCCGCTGTTGTGCCGCCACATGGCCGGGCAGCCATTCGCCAGTGCGCAGGAAAAGAGCGGGAGCCCGGAAAAGAGCGGCAGCCCGCAAAAGGGGCTGACCTTTTTGTGGATTACCCCGCTCCGGGCCTTGGCCAAAGACATCCGAAACGCGCTGCAGGCCGCCTGTGACGCTTACGATTTGGGCTGGAGCGTGGAGTTGCGAACCGGCGATACGCCCACCGCACAGAAACAGGCACAAATGCGGCAGATGCCGCGTGTTTTGGTCATTACCCCAGAGAGTTTGCACCTGTTTTTGGCCCGAAAGGGCTATCCGAAGCTGTTGGCAGGGCTGGAGGCTGTGGTGGTGGATGAATGGCACGAATTGCTGGGCTCCAAGCGCGGGGTTCAAGTGGAATTGGCCCTGAGCCGCCTGCGACGACTGAATCCGAACCTGTCCGTGTGGGGCATCTCGGCCACGATTGGGAACCTGGTGCAGGCCGCCGAGGTGTTGCTCGGGCCGGCGATGGACCCGGCGCGCATGGCCTTGGTGCGGGCGGACAGCCGCCGGGTGCCGGAAATGCGCACGTTGATTCCCGACAACCTGGCGGACATTGCCTGGGGGGGGCACTTGGGGACCCGTCTGCTGGCCAAAGTAATGCCGGTGCTGGACGAGGCCGGAACCACGCTGGTGTTCACCAATACCCGCGCG
>WGOA01000028.1 GCA_016124275.1 Bacteroidota bacterium | reverse complement strand
GCACGGTCTGAGCACGGGGGAAGGGTGGTGTTACGCAAAGCAAAGTAAAGGAGGATACGAAGCTTTTGTTTGGTTGTGATTCCCGCAGGGGGGGCTTGGCGAAGAGGCCTCCCCATGCGGGAATCGGCTTTTTGGGCAAGGCTGAGTTGACCGAAGGCAAGGAAGGCAAGGTTGAGTTGAAGGAAGGCAAATCGTGTAAATCGCTGCGATTCTAAAAAGTGTACGGCATCGTTATAAAGGGCAAACGATCCAAGGAATCGCAGGACAAAGCGATTGAATCACAAGAAAATTTTTTAAAAACTTATCCCCAATAAAAGCGCTTCCGATCTCCACTTGCGTTTTGGGCCAAAGAAAGCCGTTAGTTTTACAGGAACCCCGCACCCGCAGCCGAAGAACCCGCACCCGCAGCCGAAGACCCTGCACCCCGCAGCCAGCACCCCAGCATAGTACCCCGCAGCCAGCACCCCAGCATAGTACCCCGCAGCCAGCACCCCAGCATAGCACCCTGCAGCCAGCACCCCAGCATAGCACCCCGCAGCCAGCACCCCAGCACACGAGTATTCAGCAAGCATCAACGCCACCCCGTGATTACCCTCCTGACCAAACCCTTTCGCATGCTGTATGCCCTGTGGTTTTACGTGGTGTTCATTGGCAGTTTTTTGCTGTTGTATCCAGCTTTTGCGGTGTTGCTGGCCAGGCCCAGGGGCTATCGCGCAGCAAACCGTCTGCGGCGATTTTGGGCTCAGCTCGTGTTTATTGGCATGGGCATCCCCTGGCGTGTCCAGGGGCGCGAGCACCTGGATAATACAAAAACTTATGTTTTTTGCCCCAACCACGCCTCTAATCTTGACATCCCGCTGTTTGCCCTGACGTGGCTCGGCCACTACCGCTTTATGGCTAAAAAAGAATGGGCTGACGTTCCGGTTTTTGGCATCTTTTTCCGCACGGTTGACATCCCTGTTGACCGGCAGAGCAGCACCGGTGCCTACCGCGCGTTCCTGCAGGGCCAGGAAGCCCTTGAAAACGGCAACAGCCTCGTCGTCTTTCCAGAAGGCACCATGAACGCGCAGGGCCCCCTCACCCGACCATTTAAAAATGGGCCATTCCGCATGGCCATTCGCACGGGTGTGCCCATCGTGCCCATCACTTTTGTTGACAATTGGCGGCTCTTTTCGCGCATGGGAGCCCGCGGCGCGCGGCCCGGTTTTGCCCGGGTCATCGTTCATCCCCCGGTTTTGGTCGAAGGGCTAAGTGAGGCAGACGCAGGGGCGCTGCGCGATCAAGTGCGGGGCATCATTGAAGCCCCGCTTCGGGCGCACTACCAGGTCAGCAAATCGCCGACCATGAACGACCCGATCAGCGCATGAAAATAAACGCATGAAAACAATCGCGTCAAAACAGCCGTGCCCCGCACTGACCGCACACAAGTGCGAAGATGAGTGCATCCAAGTTGCCAATAACATTGTTTAACACAGCGTACCCCCTTCGCCTGAACGAGGTTGTCCTGAAAAAGATGGAAATTTACCGGGTTCCTTTCAGCCACTGGGCGGGACAGCGAACATACCCCTTATGGCAGCACTGATTACCATTCGCGATCTGGTCAAGAGTTACAACCTCGGCAATGTAAAAATCAATGCGCTCAACGGCGTATCTATTGATATTGAAAAGAACGAATATGTTGCGCTGATGGGCCCTTCCGGATCGGGCAAGTCCACGCTGATGAACCTGCTCGGTTGTCTGGATACCCCTTCCAGTGGAACCTATGTCCTAAATGGGCGCGATGTCAGCTCCATGACTGAAAATGAACTGGCCGATATCCGCAACCAGGAGATCGGGTTCGTGTTTCAGACGTTTAACCTGCTGGCCAGACTCACCGGGGTAGAAAATGTCGCGCTGCCGCTCATTTACGCTGGCAAGTCCAAAGCCGACAGGAACGAAAGGGCAGCGGAAATGCTCACAGCTGTTGGGCTGGGAAAGCGCATGCGCCATAAGCCCAACGAGCTATCGGGTGGCGAGCGCCAGCGGGTGGCCATTGCCAGAGCGCTGGTCAACACACCGTCCATTATCCTGGCTGACGAACCCACCGGAAACCTGGATACCAAAACCTCGCTCGAAATCATGGACATTTTCGAGCGCATTTACAACCAAGGCAATACCGTCATCGTGGTTACGCACGAAGAAGACATCGCTGCTCACGCCCGCCGGGTTATTCGGTTGCGCGATGGTGTGGTGGAGCGCGATGAGCCCAACCCAACCCCAACGCTTGCTAATCGCGCGGCGGCCCTTCGCCCGGAAGCTGCTCAGCCACAAAGCCCAGCCCCCGGCGCTTAAGCCTCACCTCTCTCATGAAGATTTATACAAAAAAAGGCGATCAGGGCGAAACGTCCCTGATCGGCGGCACCCGGGTGCGCAAGAGCCATCTCCGCGTGGAAGCCTACGGCGCGGTTGACGAGCTCAATTCATGGTTGGGCATGCTTGGCGCAGGACCGCTGCCGGAAGGGCAGGGGGCCCTGTTGCTGCAGGTGCAGGAACAACTTTTTACTGCCGGAGCAAGCCTTGCGGCTGATCCCGACCATTCCAACATGGCCTTGCCCGACCTGCGAGACGAAGACATTCGCGCCCTGGAAGAGGCCATTGATGCCATGGAAAATACCCTGGAGCCCTTGCGCAACTTTGTGCTCCCCGGGGGGCATTCCGCCGTGGCCCAGGTTCATGTTGCGCGATGTGTCTGCCGCAGGGCTGAGCGCGCTGTAGTTAACCTAAGTGGCCATTCGCCGGTTGATCCCATGGTATGCGCATACCTCAACCGGCTCTCCGATTATTTATTTGTGCTTGCCCGTGCTGTCGCGGCTCATCTTAAGGTCCAGGAAATACCCTGGAAACCAAGAGGTTGAACATACAATCCCTCCGCTATGCAACCAATTTTGGGGCTGAAACCTTTTCAGGCCCCGTTGCGTTTGGTGTAATTAGATATTCAAGTACTTTTGCGCCCAATTCGGGCTTATAAACGCTTTGTACGATGTACTGGACTCTTGAACTTGCTTCTTTTCTGGAAGATGCGCCCTGGCCTTCCACCAAGGACGAACTTATTGATTATTCCATCCGCTCCGGGGCTCCGATCGAGGTGATCGAGAACCTGCAGGAATTGGATGACGAAGGGGAATTTTACGAAGGTATTGAAGACATCTGGCCGGATTACCCCACCCACGATGACTTCTTCTTCAACGAAGACGAGTACTGAGTAGACGAGTCCTGAGTTTTCGCGTACCGCCAGGTTTCGCCCGTCAGATCAGGAGCATGGCGTCGCCGTTTCGCCCGTCAGATCAGGAGCATGGCGTCGCCATAGCTGTAGAAGCGGTACTTCTCTTTGACGGCTTGCTGGTAGGCTTCCATCATCAATTCGTAGCCCGCGAAAGCGCAGACCATGATCAGCAGGCTGGTCTTGGGCAGGTGGAAGTTGGTGATCATCGCATTGCAAACATGGAAGTTGTAAGGCGGGTGGATGAACAAGTTCGTCCAGCCTTCTTCCGTTTTGAGTTTGCCGGTAGCAGAAACCGCTGATTCCACAGCCCGCATGGACGTTGTGCCGATGGCACAGACGTTGTGCTTTCCGTCAATGGCCTTGTTGACCTTGTTAACGGCTTCCTGGTCAATGCGGAAGTATTCCGCATCCATTTTGTGTTTGCTCAGGTCTTCCACATCAATGGAGCGGAAGGTGCCCAGGCCCACGTGGAGCGTTAACTCGGCCAGGCTCACGCCTTTGATTTCCAGGCGTGTCAACAGCTCTTTGCTGAAGTGCAGGCCTGCGGTAGGGGCAGCCACCGCACCTTCTTCGCGGGCGTACACCGTCTGGTAGCGCTGTTTGTCCACATCGCCAGGCTGGCGCTTGATGTACTTGGGAAGGGGGGTTTCGCCGAGCATCTCCAGAATGGCGCGCAATTCGGCCGGACCACCGTCGTGCAGGAACCGGATGGTACGACCGCGCGAGGTGGTGTTATCCACCACTTCGGCCACCAATTCGTCATTGTCCCCAAAGTAGAGTTTGTTGCCGACCCGAATTTTTCTGGCTGGGTCAACAAGCACGTCCCAGAGGTACATCTCCGAATTCAGCTCGCGGAGCAGGAAAACTTCGATGCGGGCGCCGGTTTTCTCTTTTCGCCCGAACAAACGGGCTGGAAAAACCTTGGTGTTGTTCGCGATCAGGACATCGCCATCCCCAAAGAAATTGAGGATGTCTTTGAACACCAGGTGTTCAATTTTACCGGTATCGCGGTGAACCACCATCAGGCGGGATTCGTCGCGGCGGTCAGCGGGGAACTGGGCGATCAGTTTCTCGGGCAGGTCATAGACGAACTGCGAGAGTTTCATTCTTGAAGGTGCCATAAGCGGACGGCAAAAATAACGAATCTTTGGACATAATTTTGGTCGGGCACTGCAACGCCCTGCTATTGTTCATGGGGGTATTGTTAAAGGTCCTTCAGGAGAGTTTTATCCTTGTTATTCAAGAACTTAGGTCCAATATCCTTCGTTCGCTGCTGTCGTTACTGGGAGTGACCATTGGCATTTTTTGCATCATCGCCGTGCTTTCAGCGGTGGACAGCCTGAAACGCAACCTCGAATCCGGGCTGGATCGTCTCGGATCCAATGTCTTGTATGTGCAGAAATGGGCTTGGGGCCCGGGCGACAATGAGGAATACCCCTGGTGGGAGTACATTAAACGACCCAGTCCGAGCTACCGGGAGTATCGGATTTTAACCACGCGCCTCGAAACCGCCGATGCTGTTGCCATAGAGACTTTTCGAAACAGCCGGCTGATTAAATACGAACGGCACACGGTCCGCAACGTAGATGTTGCTGCAGTGACCAACGAGTTTGACCGCATTTACAATTTGGTTTTTGCTGCGGGGCGCTGGTTTTCAAGCGGTGAGTCGCAGGGAGGCCAGCCGGTTGTGGTGCTCGGGGCTACGGTAGCCGAAGAGCTCTTCCCCGGTAAAACCAGTCCGGTGGGCAAGCAAATCTGGGTGCTCGGCCAGAAGGTTCGCGTTATTGGCGTGCTTGAAAAAGAAGGCGAAAGCCTCGTGGACTTCAGCTACGATGAAGTGGTTCTTTTGCCCTTTGAATACCTGCGCCGATTTTCGGACACCGACGGACCTTTCGCCGACAACCTCTTGCTGGTGCAAGCAGCGGAAGGAGTGGACAACAAAACTGTCATCGAAGAGATAACACCGCTGCTGCGTTCGGTTCGCAGGCTTAAGCCGATGGAAAACGATGATTTTTCCATCAATGAAGTCACGGTGGCCACCAATGCGTTAAAGCAGAGTTTCGGAATATTAAATATAATTGGTTTTATTATTGGTGGATTTGCGCTCCTCGTTGGTGGCTTTGGAATAGCAAATATTATGTTCGTTTCTGTCCGCGAGCGCACGCCGATGATCGGCATCAAAAAATCGCTCGGGGCTAAAAATCACTTTATCCTGATCGAATTTTTGCTCGAAGCTGTGCTGCTCTGCCTGATTGGTTGTGCGCTTGGACTACTCATGGTCTGGGGGCTTCTCAGTATTTTGGAAAAGACCATGAATTTTGAATTTGTGTTGAGCAGTGGCAACATCCTGTTCGGCACCATCGTCTCCACGTTCCTCGGGCTGGTCTTTGGCATTATTCCCGCGTGGATGGCGTCGCGCATGGACCCTGTTGAGGCCATGCGCAAGTGAGCTGAACAAACGTTCAATGGCAGGAGTCCGGGGCAAGCAAACTGAACAAACGTTCAACGGCAGGAGTCCGGGACAACTGAACAAACGTTCAATAGCCGGAATCCGGGGCAAGAAAACTGAACAAACGTTCAAACACCACCGCTGCCCTTACGCTTCCGGATGCCCGCCCTTGCCCACTTTGACGGTCGCGCTGTGCCCGTTCTGCCCGTTCTGCGCGCTATGCCCGTTCTGCGCGCCGTGACCGTTCTGATTGGGTGCAAACCCTCCTTGGTCCGGTGCAGCTTTGTGCTCCATGCGCTTGCGCTCCTTGAGGTAGGCCACTTTGGTGGCCAGAATAGACCGCGCCTTTGGGCTCCACCACTGTTCCAGGGTGTCTTTGTTGGCCACTTCAAAATCCACCCGAAGCGACGCTACCAGGTCGTGGCGCAGGTGAATTTTGCTCTTTTGCCATGCCTCTGCATCAAAACCCAGATAGGCATTCATCTTTTTTTCTGCCACGCGCATGACATCATGCGGTTCTGCAATTTCGTCAATGAGCTGGTACAGAAATGCTTCCTCCGGACTAAACAGCCGGCCTTCTGTTAAGAACAAATAGGCGCGTCGGTTTCCAATCCAATAGGAGTAGAGTTTGAAAAGGGAATCGGGTACCACGATGCCTACGGAAATTTCATTCATACCCGTGCGGTAATCGCCCTGGGCCATGACGCGGTAATCCGCGCAGAAACCAAGCACGCAGCCGCCGGCAGGAGAGTGGCCTGAAATGGCGGCAACCATGGGCTTGGGGAACGCTACCATTTCCACCATCAGCACAAAAAAATCGGTCCAGAAATCCCGGATCTGTTTGCGGTCGTATTCGTAAAGCTCAATAAGGTCGAAACCCGCGCTGAAAAAGTGCTCTTTACCGGTCAGAATGACTCCGCGAATGGATTTGTCTTCCTGCAACAAGCGAATGGTGTCCCGGAGTTCATCCACCATCTCCGTGTTAATGGCGTTAACCGGAGGCCTGTTGAGCTGAACAATTGCGTGGTCGCCGTTGGGGCCGGACTTGGTTTGAATGGATAGCGTGTTCATGTGGAGGAGGTCAATGCATGCAAAAAAGATACCATAGGAGCATGATCCTCAGGTAAGGTATGAAATTTTTTATAAAAATCATACCGCGCTGTATGGAATCCTGCCAGTCCTCCCTGAACCTGAAGATTCTGGCTAAAGTTCGCATAAAACCCCTCAAGTTGGACCCCCTGCCCTAAAATTTGCATCTTGTTGGCTATCAGACCAATAAGACGAGGGTAGCTCTAAGAACCCCATATCCCCAAGCAATAGCCTAAACCTTTCCCCCAAACCCATGGAAGAATCGCTGGACCAGGTCAGGCTGCAGTTTTGTGAAAATGGTCTTAGTCTTTTAACGCTCAGCTTGGCATTGGTGATGTTTGGCGTGGCCTTGCACCTTAGTCCTGCCGATTTTCGCCGGGTTTGGGCCCAGCCCAAGGCTGCTTTTGTGGGCCTGAGCGCCCAATTTTTGCTTCTTCCGGCCCTGACGGTAGCCTTGGCCTGGATTTGGCAGCCCCAGCCTTCGCTGGCATTGGGCATGCTGTTGGTGGCGTGTTGTCCGGGTGGAAACATGAGCAATTTTTTAACTTTGATGGCTCGGGGAAATACGGCGCTATCGGTGAGCCTGACGGCTGCCGGCAGCGTGCTGGCCTTGTTTTTAACGCCGGTCAATTTTGCCTTATGGCAGCGCGTTCTGCCCGGCACCAGCGCCTTGCTCGAGGACATTGGCATGAATGCCGGGCAATTAGTGGGGTCGCTGTTTGTCATGCTGCTGGTACCGCTTGGGTTGGGCCTGTTGGTCGCGGGGCGATTTCCCGATGCTTCTGCCCGGTTGCGCAAGCCTTTCAACCGGCTTTCGTTGCTCATTTTCTTTGCCTTTCTGGTCTTTGCCATCCAGTCCAATGCCGGCTTGTTTTGGCGTTGGGCCGGGGTGTTGTTCCTGCTTGTTTTGGTGCACAATGCGCTGGCCTATTTGAGCGGATTTCTCTTGTCAAAGGCATTTGGCTTGCCCAGCGCAGATGTTCGGGCCATCAGCATCGAGACCGGCATTCAGAATGCGGGCTTGGCGCTCGTGCTCATCTTTGCCCACTTTGACGGTTTAGGGGGAATGGCCCTGGTGGCCGGTTGGTGGGGAATCTGGCACATCATCAGCGGATTTGCCTTGGCGCGCTGGCTCAGTCGTGCCCAACCACGCAGCAGTCTGGAGCCGCTTTCCCCTTCGCCCGAAACCTGAGCAGGCTTTTTAACGTTCCTTTGCAAGGGCGCAGAAGAACAGGCTTTGCCCTTCCCTTTGTACTTTTAAGTAGCCCCAAACCTGCGCATCACCCAGCAAAATGCCCCTCCTGAGCCGCCTTTTTCGATTGTTACCGGGCATTGCCCTGCTGCTCTTGGCGCTGTGGCCGGGTGAATTATCGGCCCACGTCAAGTGGTTTACGGATGGTTCCTATGCGGACAAACCGGTTTCGCCCGCTGAAATTTTCAGCCCCCTGTTTTACCAATTGGCGGTGTTGACCTTGGCGGTCGTCATTTTTGGAGTCTGGCTGGATAGCCGCCTTCAAAACTTTGCCGGCTATCAGCGCATAGACCGCTGGCTCGGCGAGCGGGCAGACAAAGCCACGCTGGTGCTTCGCATCACACTGGCCATGACCCTGTTGCTGTCCTGGCAAGACGGCTCCATGCTGGTGCCCAATGTGGGCATCAAACAAATCTGGATCGGTTGGTACCAGTTTGCCCTCACCTTCTTGCTCATTTTTCCGCGCACCACGCCCATTGCCGGACTGGGTACCATAATACTTTATATCATGGGGGTAGCCAACTTTTCCGGCTTCCATATGCTTGACTATGCTTTGTACATCGGTGTGGGCTGGTACCTGGCCGTTTCACAGGCTCAAAACATCCGCTTGCGCAAATCGGGATTGACCCTCCTGTACTTCAGTGTCGGGTTCTCCCTCTGTTGGGTTGCCCTGGAGAAATTCATCTATCCGGAATGGGCCTACCAAATCATGGAGGAGCACAACCTTACCATGGGCATCGATCGCCAGTTGTTTTTAACAGCAGCCGCCTTTGTTGAGTTTGGGCTCGGTTACCTCATGTTAATTTGCATGTTGCAACGCCCGTTGGCCGTGGTCATCACCCTGGTTTTTGTTACTACCACCTTGGTCTTTGGCAAAGTAGAAATCATTGGCCATACGCTGCTGCACGGCTGCCTGGTGGTGTTTTTGCTTGAAGGGCGCTCGGTCATTTACAACCGCATCAACCGCACCCTCAAAAGTTTATCAGCTCGAATAGCCTTTGCCTCCGTGGCCATGGTGCTGCTTTTTCCCTTGCTGCTCTACCCGTACTACACACTTGCTTCGCGCAAATATGAAAATCGCATGGGCAAAACCATGTTCGGCAGCCACCACGAACACATCCCCCTTGAAATTCCGGAGAACTATCCCCAACCCACCGTAGCCCTGGAAATTTTCGATGACCCCATGGGCGGATACAACCTGCACGTCAGCACCCAAAACTTTCGCTGGGCGCCCGAGCGCGCCGGCCGCACCCAAGTCTTCGGCGAGGGCCATGCCCACCTCTACCTCAACGACGAAAAAATTGCCCGCATATACGGCGAATGGTATTACCTGCCTGCGCTGCCGCAAGGCGAATACGACGTAGAGGTCACGCTCAACGGCAACGGCCACGAAATGCTCACCTGGGGCGGCGAGCCCATCCGCGATTCCAAGACCATCCTGGCCCCCAAAATCCGGCCGGACGAAGTTTCTTCTATTCGCTGAGCGCCGCTCAACCCGCCGCAAACAAGCGGCTGGCTTCGGCCAGCAGTTTTTCCCGATTGACCGGTACCACCCCCAACTGCTCGCACACCTGCCCTCCGGCCAGGTTAGCCAGTCGCGCCCAGGCCCCGATGTCCAGGCCGGCGGCCAGGCCCAGGCAGGCAACGCTGATCACGGTATCGCCAGCGCCGCTCACGTCGGCGATGTCGCGTTTGTGGGCAGGGTAGAGGCGGCTCTCGCCGCCCACTTGCAAAAAGATGCCCTTTTCGCCCAGCGTAATCATGGTTACGGCGTTGTCCAGGCGCTCGCGGATGGCGTGTGCGGCCGCGTCCAGGTGCGCCGGGTCGGCGCTGATAACCAAATCCGGCAGGCTGTCCGCAACCTCGCGCAGGTTTGGTTTAAACAGGGAAACATCGCGGTACAGATGAAAATTGGCCTTTTTGGGATCCACGCAAACCGGAATGCTCGCGTTTTTGCACGCCAACACCAACTTGGGAATGGTCTGCGCCGTCAGCACCCCTTTGTCGTAATCCTGAAAAATGGCGGCCTGGGCTTGCCGGTCGCCGAGCGCGTTGCGCACCGCGGCGAGCAAGCGCAGCCCCTCTTCATCGTCCAGGGGGCGGACCTCCTCATCGTCCACGCGAATCATCTGTTGGTTGCGGCAAATGACGCGGGTTTTCACGGTGGTTCGGCGCGCCGTGCTGCGCACCACCCAGTCGGTTTTCATGCCCTGGCTTTCGAGCAGGCGAAGCAGCCTTTCGCCCGTAGCATCCTGCCCAATCACCGTGCAAAGACGCGGCTCTGCGCCCATGGCCAACAGGTTCAAAGCCACATTGCCCGCACCGCCCAGCCTATCCTCGCGGCGCTCCACCTGCACCACCGGCACCGGAGCCTCCGGGCTGATGCGGTCCACAGCCCCGTGAATGTAAGCGTCCACCATCGTGTCGCCCACCACCACCACGGGCATGCCCTGGATGCGCTCAAAAAAACTGGGCAAATCGAGGTCTGAATGCATGGTCGTTTCGTTAAGGTGTTGGGCTTGTTTTTTCCGGGCGAAGGGCTTCCGTTCGCTGTGCCTCAGCCGATCAGGTGCGCACCAAAATTGCGGATCCGACCCAGCGCTTCCACCAACAACTCGTCCGATGCAGCGTAGGAAATCCGCAGGCAATTCGGCGCGCCAAAGGCGGTGCCGGATACCAAACCAACCCCGGCTTCTTCCAATAAAAGCATGGCCAATTGATCCGCATCCGTGATGGTATGTTCAGCATGCTGCCCCTTGTACCGTTTGCCGAACCAGGCGCTTACGTCGGGAAAATGGTAAAACGCGCCCATCGGTGTGTTGGTCTTCCAGCCGGAAACGCCATCCAGCAAGCCCCCCACCAGGTCGCGGCGGCGCAAAAAGGCGTCGCGCATGGCCCAGGTCGTGGTTTGATCGCTGTCTAGCGCGGCGATAATGGCGCGCTGCGCAATGGAACAAGTAGCCGACGTGTACTGCCCCTGAAACTTGGTGCAAGCCTTAGCAACGTCCAGCGGAGCGCCCAGGTAGCCGATTCGCCAACCCGTCATGGCATAGGCCTTGCTCAGCCCGTTCACCGTAGCCACGCGGTCTTCCATGCCCGGCAGAGTGCCAATGCTGGCATGGCCCCCACTGAAATTGATGTGTTCGTAGATCTCATCGCTGATGACAAACACCTGCGGATGCGCCCGAAGCACCACCGCCAGAGCCTCCAATTCATCACGGGTGTAAACCGAGCCGGAAGGGTTACAGGGGCTGGAGAAAATCATCAACCGCGTGCGCGGCGTAATGGCCGCTTCCAACTGCGCCGGGGTGATTTTAAAGTCTTGCTCAATGCCGCTGGGCACGATCACCGGCACACCTTGCGCCAGGGCAACCATGGCGGTGTAGGACACCCAAAAGGGAGCGGGCAGCAGCACCTCATCGCCGGGATTGCAGAGGCAAAACACAACATTTCCTATGCTTTGTTTGGCCCCCGTGCTGATCACAATTTGTTCCGGGGCGAAGTGGAGCTGGTTCTCCCGCGCAAACTTGCGCGCAATGGCTTGGCGAACGTCCAGGTAACCCGGAACCGGGGTGTATTTGGTGTAGCCCTGGTCAATGGCCTCTTTGGCGGCCTGGCCAATGTGTTCCGGCGTGGCAAAGTCAGGCTCTCCCAGGGTCAGGTCCACAATGTCGCGGCCCTGGGCGCGGAGCTCCCGGGTGCGCACCGACATGGCAATGGTGGCCGATTCAGGCAGGGAACGAATGCGTTCGGCAAGTAAAGTCATGGCGAAAAACTTGGATGGGCTGCGGCTAAAAATGCGCAGAAAATGGGGTTGAAGAGGGCCGCAAAGATAGCCAAAGCCGCCCGGAAGGCCTACCCAAACCCCGCTCTCACTCCGCAAACTCCAGCACTTTAAACTCCACTCGCTGGTTGCGGCTGCGCCCTTCCTCCGTTTCGTTGTCAGCGATGGGCTGCTCCTTGCCGTAACCCACCCAGCGCACGCGCTCGGTGTCCAGGCCCCGTTTGTAGAGGTAGCGGGCCACGCTGCGGGCTCGTTTGCGGCTCAGTTCGCGGCAGTAATTCTCGGAGCAGCGGTCGTTGGTATGGCCGCCAATTTCAATGCGAAGGGCGGGGTAGCGCTGGAGCAGGTCCAGCACGCGATCCAGTTCGGGGTAACTGTCTGGCAAAAGCGAATCGCTGTTCACGGCGAAGAAAATCTCGCGCATGGGCACCACCTGGCCCCGCTTGAGGGGAATCAGCAGCAGATCGCGGGTTTGCTCCCCGTATTCCTGCACCTGGCTGAGGTCCAGGCTCTCCTGCAGCGCAAAATAGCCCGGCAGGGAGGCTTCCATGCGGTAGCGTTCGCCATACGGCAAAACCACCTGGTAGGCCCCGTCTTCCGGGGCAGAGCGCGCCAAGCCCGCCAGCGAATCCGCGGTTGTTGACCCGGCCGTTGCGCCAGCGCCTTCAGCCAACCCGGCGGGCGAATCCGCGGTTGGCGGGCCCTGGCTGAGCAGGTAGCGAATCTCTCCGGCCAGCGGCTCGCCGCTGATGGCATCCAGCACCCGCCCCCGCACCAACACTACGGGTTCGGGCTGCAGGTCGGCGGGCATAGCGACACGGAAGAGGTCGGTGCGGCCGATAGAGCGGTTGGCCGAAGCGAAGTAGGCGTAGTCGCCGCTGGCCGGCAGCGTGTAGTACGCGTCCATTTCCCCCGAATTCAACGTGGGGCCAAGGTTCATGGGCTCTGACCAGCGCGTCCAGCTCTCGTCCAGCCGGCGGCTCATGAACATGTCGTTGCTGCCGAAGCCCGGAAAGCCGTTGCTGCTGAAGTAAAGTGTGCGCATGTCCGGCGCCAGGAACGGCGACATTTCCAGCCCTGCTGAGTTGACATCCGGACCCAGGTGCAGCGGGGCCGACCAGCGCCCGTCGTGCATCCGGAAAGAGGCGTACAAATCGCGTTTGCCCTCGCTGTCGTCGCGCTCAATGGCCATGAGAATGACCTTGCCGTTGCTGGCCAACTGAAACTCCCCGAATTCGTCCCGGTTGTAGTAATCCAGGATTTCAACCGGCTCCGGATAGCTCCAACCCTCCAACGTGCGGTGGCTCAGCGACATGCCGCTGGTCAGCCGCCCATCGTCCTGGTAGGCATTGCCGAGCAGCAGCGTGTTGCCGTCCGGGCTGATGGAGCACACAAAATTGTGTTGGCCGTTGTTCAGCGGTTTTCCGGCGTTTTGCGCCATGCCCCAATGGCCACTGCTGTCTTCTTGCACAGACCGCTCGCTGAGCCAAATGTCGTCGTGGTTCACCGACCCCAGGTTGGCCGGGTGGTTTTTGCGGTCAAAGTAGAGCGTCTGCCCATCCGGGCTGATGACCGGAAAAACCTCGTCAAAAAAGGAGTTTACCATCGGGCCCAGATTTTCGGCCTGCCCACTGCCCTCGGGCAGCACCAGTTGCCGGATGCCGGGCAAAACAGGTTCGTGGTCCAGGGTAAGCCCGATGGCATCCAACTGATGGATGGCAATGGAATCGGTGGCTTTGAGCACCACCAGCACGGCGGCAATGTCGTAATCGGTCAGCGGAAAACGAACCTGCAAATAGCCGTTCTCGCGGACAGCGCCCACTGGCAACGCCGCAGTATCCGCGCGTTCAAAGACCATCTGAGCCCGGTTGTCGCGATCAAAAACATATATTTTTTCAATGGCACCCGGACGCGCACTTTCGCCCACCAACACCTGGCTGGCTGGCCGGGGCCTTGCAAAGCCCACCTTAACCCATTCCTCCGGAAGGCGATAGCGCATGTTAGGCATCCAGGCCACTGCGCTGATGCCCGTCGCAGGCAGTTTGTCCGGTTTGCCCAGCACCTGTTTGGCCGCAAACACCTTCGGTCCCCCTTCGCTCGAGAAGCCCAGCACCTTGTCGGCCCAGCGAATGCCCACTTTGCCCGTGCTGTCCGGGATCAGGTCAATTTCCGGGGGAAGGGCTTTTTCCTGGATGGCTTGGGCACTGGCCGCTGCACCGGCGGCGCAGAGGAGGGCAAGGCCCAGCAGGCGCCTGAGCCAATGGCCAACATGCAGCGCAGCGCGGGGAGCCAAGCAGTCAAAACAGCCGTTCATTCCACCCGAATATCCACTCTTTGGTTCAAACGGCGGCCATCTTCCGTGTCATTGTCTGCAACCGGCTTGTCTTTGCCGTAGCCCACCCAGGAAATCCGGTCTTTGGCAATGCCTTTTTCCAGGAGAAACTGGGCCACGCTGCGGGCCCGCGATTCGCTTAACCGGTCGCAGAAGCGCTTGTTGCAGTTGCTGTTGGTGTGGCCCTCGATTTGGATGCGAACGCCCGGGTTGGCCTGGAGTGCTTCGGCCAGCCGCGTCAGTTCGGGGAAGGATTCGCGGCTGATCACGGGCGAGTTGACCCGGAACAGGAGGGTGCGCAACCGGAAGGTCTCGCCCGGTTCCAACGTCATCGGGCCGCGCTGCGGGGGCTCGTAGCCTGCGGGGTAGAGCTTGAAATCGCGGCGGCGAACGCCGGTATTGCCCATGTCGTCAATGCGAAGCCGCGTGCGCAGGGCCGGGTAACCTTCGGCCTGGACCACCACAACATAATCTATGTTGTCGTCCAGGCGAAGTTTGTACTGGCTGTTGAGCGACTCCAGCGCCACGCTGCGGGTGCTGTCTTCGGCCAGGCTGAACACCAGGCTGGCGTTCAGCGAGCGGCCGGTGCTGCCGTCCAGCACGTAGCCGAACAACAGAAAGCGGCCTTCAAAGGGATAGCCTTCGGCAATGGCCTCCGTTGGCGGGGCTTCTTCTTTCAGGTCTTCGCGCAGGGCAATGCGGTACAGGTCGGTATTGCCGAGTTCGTCTGCAGCGCGGGCAAAATAGCCGTAGTGCCCGCTTGGGTCGGGCACGTAGTGGCTTTCCCAGGCGGGCGTGTTGACGCGCGGACCCAGGTTTTGCGGCGGGCTCCAGTCGGTCCAGGCTGCGCCGCTGCGGGTGCTCACGTAGATATCCTGTTCGCCGTAACCGCTGTGCGCATCGGAGCTGAACAGCAGGGTTTTACCGTCGGGGCTGAGCCAGGGCGACATTTCATTTCCCCCGGAATTCACTTGCCGGCCGAGGTTCAGAGGCTCGGACCAGTTGATTTGATCTTCTGAAAAACTAATGTATAAATCTTTTCCTCCTTCAGAGTCCAGCGATTCAATGGACATCACCAGCGTGTGCCGGTCATCGCTGATGAAGTACTCGGCGTATGGGCTGGCGTTGTAGAGTTCGCGCACGTTCAGGTTCATGGGGAAGGCCCATTGGTTCTGGAAGCGAAAGCTCTGCGAGAGCCCCGGCATCGGAATGCCCTCAGCCGAGTATTGCCCGTACAGCGTGAGCACGCCATCGGTGGACACACCACATACATAGTTATGGTAGGCGTTGTTAAGCGGCGCCGGGGCGCGCTGCGCGGCTTGCCAGCCGCCAGCTCCGTCGCTTTGGCTGAACCAGATGTCGTCGTTGATAAAGCCACCGTAGTTTTCCGGATGGTCTTTGCGGTCAAAATACAGGGTCTGGCCGTCGGGCGCGAAACGCGGCAGCAATTCGGCGTAAGGGCTGTTCAGGGCCGGGCCCAGGTCCGCAGCGTAGCCGAAGACGGGATAGTTTTTGGCCAGCGGCACCTCGATGCTGACCGCTTTGTTATGGTCGGCAATGCCGATGGCGTCGAGCTGGGGGGGACTGCGCTCGGCTTCGGGGTCCAGTTCCACTTTGACGGCGCTGACCTTGAACGGGGAGCGTTCCATCTCGATGGCATGCAGCCGCGCGGGCGGGGGTGGGGGAGCCTTGTCCGGCCGTTCGTAAACGAGCAGTTCGGTATTGGCGGCGTCGTAGATCCAGACGCGCCGCACGGAGCCGGGCCGGTAGTTTTCGGCCAGGAGAATCTGGCGCGCGCGCTCGGGCTTGGCAAAACCCACTTTGAGGTACTCCGGTTTGTTGGGGTCGGCGCCCCACTCGGTGTCCACCCGCGCCGGCGACCAGGCGCAGCCGCAGTCGCCCGCGCCGGGCAGTTTGTTGGGCGGCCCGAGTGCCTGCCGCGCCGAGTAAGCGTTCTTGCCCGCCTGCGACGAAAATGCGACGATGCGATCGGCCCATTGAACGGACTGCGCTTGCGCAGCGGGCATGCTGGCCAGAAGGCCACAGCAGGTGCTGAACAAGAAGAAAAGTTGCGGCAGGGTCACGGTGCGCAAAGAACGCCTGTTCGGATCAAGTGCACAATGCCGCTTCATCATGTCCGCTCTGCCGTTTGCCCCGAGGAGGTAATACCAGTTGCCCCGAGCCAGTTGCCCAGAGCCAGTTGCCTCAAAGCCAGTTGCCCCGAGCCAGTTGCCCCGAGCCAGTTGCCCAGAGCCAGCTACGCCCTTCGCCCGAAAGCGCCCGCTTAGTTCACCTTCAGGATCTTCAACTCCACGCGTTGATTCCGGGCACGCCCATCATCTTCGTCGTTGTTGGCTACGGGCAATTCGGAACCGAATCCGCGGAAGCGCAGGCGGGTTTCATTGATGCCGTGCGACTGCATGTAGTCGGACACCGCTTTGGCGCGTTTTTGCGAAAGTTCCAGGCAGTACTTGGGCGAGCAGCGGTTGTTGGTATGGCCCTGCACCTGGATGACGACGCCGGATTGTTGCTTGAGCAATTCCACCCAGCGATCCAGCGATTCGTAGCTGAGCTCCTGCAACACTGCACTGTTCACATCAAAGTAAATGTTGTTGAGCGAAATGGTTTGCCCTTCGCGGATCGGAATGAGCTCAAAATCCTGGCGCATGCTACCCTGGCCCTGGTCCATGGTGTTGAGGGTTACTTTTTCGGCAAAGTATCCCGGAGCGCTTACTTCTATGCCCATGCGACGGCCGGCTTCCACGCCGATTTTGTACGGCGTTTTGTCGGTCTGTACGGTGATGTCGGTTTCCACTTGGCCCGTGCCAGTAAAGGCCAGGGTGGCGGGAATGGGGCTTTTGCTTACGGCATCATAAACACTGCCGAAGAGCATGAGCGCAGGCACGGCTTTGGGGGTTTCTGGTTCTGGCTGGCGGTTGAAGCCCTCCACAATCGCGCGTTGCTCCGCAGCCCCCGCAGGCTCCAGGCTCACACCAGCCAATCGGTCCAGGCCCACCACCTCGTTGCTGGTGGTCACGGGGATCTGATCCGGTGCTTTTTCCTGCATTTTCAGGAAATACAAGTCTTCGTTGCTGAAAACATCGCGATTGGACGCTAAAAATGCCTGACCACTGCCTTCGTGGTAGTAGAAATAACTGTCCCAGGCCGGTGAGTTCACGGCAGGACCCATGTTTTCCGGTTTAGACCAGCTGGTCCAGGTTTCATCCTGCCTTTCGGCCACAAAAATGTCGTGGCTGCCGTAGCCGGGAAAGCCGTCGGAGCTGAAGAACAAATGCAACCCGTCGTCGCTGAGAAAAGGAGCCATTTCCTTGCCGGCTGAGTTGATGGTGGTCCCCATTGAAAGCGGCTTAGAGAAATTGACCAGATCATCAGAGAACGAAACGTATAAATCTTTACCTCCCTGAGAATCCCAACTTTCCATGGCCAGAATCAAAACCTTGCGGTCGCGGCTTAGGTAGTACTCCGCGTTCATGTTCAGGATGCTGAGCCCTTCAATCTTTAAATTCAGTGGCTCCACCCAGGCCTTGCCGGAAAGCAGACTCTGGCTTACACCGGCCAATGGTTTGCGGTCAAATCGGTATCCGTTGCCCAACGTCAACAGTTGTCCGTCTTCCGAAACCGTGCACACGTAATTGTGGTTCTCGTCGTTTAACGGCCAGCCCAGGTTTTGGGCAGTCGTCCAACCGCCGTCGGGATCCTGCTCCGCATACCAGATGTCATCGTTGGGCCGGAAACCATAGTTATCCGGATGGTTCTTGCGGCAGAAGTACAGGCGATTGCTTTTGGGGTCCAATCGCGGCATGATCTCCGAGTAGGCGCTGTTCACCGACGCGGGCAATGGCGTGGCTTTGCCTTGCACCACAAAGCGCTCCGTAGCGGCAATTTTGGGCACCCAGGGGTCCGTAGTATTAGCTATGCCAATGGCATCCAGTTGATCGCGGTCCCAGGTGTTGCGGTTTTTCATGACCACCTTGACGCTGTACACCGGAAAGCGCGTTTCTTTGAATGTTACCGACAACATGCGGCCGTCGAGCTGCGTTTCGTTTTTATCGGCTTCGTATACGATGTACTCCTTTTGATTTCGGTCGAAGAGAATAATGCGCGCTACGCAACCGCCCAGGTTGCTTTCTGCCACCATAACTTGTTGTATGGTCATGGGCTTTTGGAAGCCCACTTTGATGTAGCGTTCTTCGCTGGCATCTTCAAAGTGCGGCGACCAGGCCACCGGGGCATCGCCCAGCGCTGGAAACTTATTGGGTTCGCCCAGCACCTGTTTGGCCGAATACGCACTTTGGCCAGCCTGCGAAGAAAACCCCTGCACCCGTGACGCCCATTGAACATCCTGTGCCTGCAATTCCTGCAGGCCTTGCAACAAGAGCAGAAGGCTTGTGAGCAGGCCCGCTGCTATCCACCGTGTTTTACACATGCTATCCATAAGTCAACCAATGAAGAACTGCCCGATTTCCAGTTGGATATGCATACCACCAAACCTGGATGTGAATATGTACGAGCAATTCAAAGTATTGAAAATCAACAAGTTATACCCAAAGTAAGTGCAGCGGAGCCGCCCTGGCGCAAACAATTCGGGCCTGCTGTGACGGGTAAAAAAGCGGCCAGTTGTAGCGTCAGGCTTAACTTAACCCCGGCAAATCGGGACACATGAAAAATGCTTTTCGTGCGGAACCGGGGCCCATTGCAACGGCATGACCCGCAAGGAAAAAGCGCTCGCCATCCAGAAATTGCTGGAACAATACCATCCGGAGGTTCCGGTGCCCTTAAAGCACCAGGATCCCTTCACCTTGTTGATCGCCGTGTTGCTGTCGGCGCAGTGCACCGATGAGCGCGTCAACCAGGTCAGCCCTTCGCTCTTTGCCCTGGCCGACAATCCGGCGGCTATGTCGGTGATTCCCGTGGAGCAGATTCAGCAGATCATCCGGCCTTGTGGCCTGTCGCCGGCTAAATCCAAAGCCATCGCCGGCTTGTCCCAAATACTCCTGCGCGAGCACGATGGTCAGGTGCCGCAAAGCTTTGAAGCGCTGGAGGCCTTGCCTGGGGTGGGGCACAAGACCGCTTCGGTGGTCATGGCGCAAGCCTTCGGTGTGCCGGCCTTCCCGGTGGATACCCACATCCATCGGCTGGCCTGGCGCTGGGGCCTTTCCACCGGAAGAAACGTAGTAAAAACAGAAGAAGACCTCAAAAAGCTGTACCCCTCCGAGTACTGGAACAAGCTGCACCTCCAAATCATCTATTTTGGGCGCAGCCATTGCCCGGCGCGCGGGCATAATCCGCACCAGTGCCCCATTTGTAGCCTCTATGGCCGCAAGGAGCTTTTCAAGGGTACGGCTAAAAACCCCTGATTCTGCCTTACGCCCAGGGTGTCTCCTTGTGCGCCGCCCAAAAAAAAACCGCCGCCCCAAAAAAGGGCAGCGGTTTGTAGCGTGGGGCGGGATTGAACCGCCGACCTCCGGGTTATGAATCCGACGCTCTAACCGGCTGAGCTACCACGCCAATTGGGCACATCTAAAAAGACTACTAACGGACGGCAAAGATAAGCCAAGTTGCAAAAATAGAAAGCCGTGGGCTTTAGCGGAGTTCGCTCAGGGCAAAGAGGTCCTTCGCCCCGATGCCGCGATCGCTGCGCTGCAGGGAGCAGCATTCGTTGACCGGGTCGTGCTCAAAGAAGAACAGGTAGTCTTCGGCCATGGCTTTCTCCAGAAACACGCCGCGTTCCTGCATGGTCTGCAGCGGGCGAATGTCGTAGGCCATGACCCAGGGCAGCGGAAAATGCGCCACCGAGGGTTGCAGATCAGCCAGGTACACCAGCGTGCGGTTTTTGTAGCGCAAGTGAGGGATCAACATGGCTTCGGTGTGTCCGAAAGCGGTTTCCACCCAAAGGCCGGGTAAAATCTCCTGACCGGCTTCGGCGAACTGCAATTGACCGCTCTGTTCCAGCGGCAAAAAGTTCTCGGTCAAAAACGACCCTTTGTCTTTGGGGCTGGGCTGTACGGCCCATTGCCACTGATCGCGGTGGCTCCAGTAGGTGGCCCGGGGAAAGGCGGGCACAAGGGCGTCAGCCTGGCGGGTTACAGCACCGCCGGCATGGTCAAAATGCAGGTGGGTAAGCAGCACATCGGTGATGTCTTCCGGGGCCAGGCCTAAAGCGGCAAGGCTTTGCAGCACGTCCGGGCCTTGCGGTTCAAAATGAGCCCGGAATTTGGCATCCTGTTTGGTGCCCATGCCGGTGTCGATCAGCAAGCGGCGGTTCCCTTCTTCTACCAGCAGGCAACGCATGGCCCAGGTAATCCGGTTTTGAGCATCGGGCTCCATGATCCGGCTCCACATCGTTTTGGGCACCACGCCGAACATGGCCCCACCGTCCAATTTCAGGTAACCTGCGCTGACCGTTTGGAGGTTCATCAACAGTTGTCGTCAGTAGTCTACTTCAATAGTCTTCGTCCTCGCCCTCTTCATCAAAGACGTCGTCCAGATCGTCGCCGAGCTCAAAGGTCTGCGACGTCTCAATCAGCTCCATGGCCAACGTGACCATCTTGACGGCGGTGATGGCGGCTTCGACCCCTTTGTTGCCGTGTTTTCCACCGGCGCGGTCGCGGGCCTGGGCCTCATTTTCAGTGGTCAGCACGCCAAAAATGACCGGCGTGTCCGTTTCGAGTGAAACATCCATGATGCCCTTGGCCACAGCGGAGGCAATGTAATCGTCGTGGCGCGTTTCGCCCTTGATCACACAGCCCAGGCAAATGACGGCATCCGGCAAGCGGTGTTCCAGCAGCATTTTGGCGCCGATGGGCAATTCAAAAGCGCCCGGGACCATTATAGAAGTTATGGAAGATTCCGGAACGCCGCATTCCACCAAGGTATAGAGGCAGGCATCGCGCAACGCATGGGTAATCTCCGAATTCCATTCTGCGGTAACCACTGCAATCTCCATGCCGCTGCCATCCGGTAACTTGGCCGGATCAAACAAATCCTGCTCGGCGGAGCTTGCCATCAGCCCTTGCTTTTTTGGTTGGCCAGCGCCAGGAACTTGTCAATGCTCTGCCCTTCGCGCGATTGCGGGTAGCGGTCCTTCACTTGCTGGAAATACTTGACCGCTTCGGCAAACTTCTCTTTTTCCATGGCGGCCAGGCCGGCCAGGTAGTAGTTCTGGGGTGTGGTTAAGGGGTTGTCGGTAACTTCTGCAGCCTTAACATAGTACTTTATACCATTGTCAAAATCACCCTTTTCGGTGTAGGCGTGTGCCATCACCATCAGCACGCGCGAGTCCAACAACTCGTCGTCAGAGCGGTATTTTTTTCCGTGGCGAAGGGCCTCGTCAAAATTGCCCAACTGCAATTGGCAGATAGCGGCGTATCCGTGGGCGAGCTTGCCCGTTGGCGTCATGCCAAAATCATCGGCAATCTGCAAGAAGCCGGTTTTAAGGCTGTTGCCGTTCAGGGCCAACGCAAACGAATCCACGCTGAACGCCTGCTGGGGCTCTGCCATGCGGTTTTGGGCCTGTGCTTCACGGGGTTTAACAAACAGCTGCTTGTACCCGATCAGGCCGCCTACCAGCAGCAAAAGGACCACCAAACCGCCCAAGATGGGGTTGCGGTTGTCCATGACCGTCTGTTCCAGCGACTGCCAGCCTTCTTTTTTGTGAGTGCCTTGCGCGTGCGCGGGAGATTCGGGAGTAGTTTGGGACATGATCAGTCTGTTAGGAATGGGTAATCAGTCTGTACGTAAATGTCGCCGAACAACTCGGAGTCGTCCGGGAAGGGAGAGTTTTCGGCAAATTCCACGCAGGCATCAATTTCTTCTTTAACCTGCGCCTCAATGGCCTCAATCTCCGCCTCGGTGGCAAAGTTGTTTTTGCGAATGGTATCCACCACCTGAACGATGGGGTCGCGTTGCTTGTATTCTTCCAGCTCCTCCTTGGTGCGGTACTTGGCTGGGTCGGACATGGAATGCCCTTTGTAACGGTACGTGCGCAGTTCAAGGAACGTAGGCCCTTCGCCCGAACGGGCACGGGCAACGGCTTCGGTGATGGCCTCGTGGACGCTCTCCACGTTCATCGCATCTACCGATGCGCTGGGCATGTCGTACGCCAGCCCGAGCTTGTAGATTTCGGTCACGTTTGAGCTGCGCTCTACGGAAGTTCCCATGGCGTACCCGTTGTTTTCGCAGAGAAACACTACGGGGATCTTCCACAGCATGGCCATGTTAAAGGTCTCGTGCAGGGCACCCTGGCGCGCTGCACCGTCGCCGAAGAAAGTCAGGCACACGTTGTCGGTGCCTTTGTACTGCTCGGCCATGCCGATGCCGGCACCGATGGGTATCTGGCCGCCCACAATGCCGTGGCCGCCATAGAAATGATGCTCTTTGGAGAAGAAGTGCATGGAGCCGCCCTTTCCGCCCGTGCATCCGGTGGCTTTGCCGTAGAGTTCCGCCATGGCTGCATTCGGGGTGATGCCTTTGGCAATGCCCAGTCCGTGAATCCGGTAGGCCGAAATGTAGGGGTCCTCGTGGCGGGTGGCCGAAATGGCCCCGGCCGCAATAGCCTCCTGCCCGATGAACAGGTGGCAGAATCCGCGAATTTTTTGCTGGCCATAAAGCATGCCCGCGCGCTCTTCAAAGCGGCGAATGCGGAGCATCAGCGTAAACCAGTCCAGGTATTGCTGTTTGTCGAACTGCGCGGTTTTGTCAGCTGCAGCTTTGGTTTTGGTGCCGGCCATGGAACAGTCGGGGGTGTAGCGGGTCTGCTGGTATTGCGGTTAAAATAAACCTGCCGTAAAGCGCCACAAAATTATTCCTTTTTTCGTCGTTTCGAAAGGCTTTGCGGCGCAGCGCTGCATATTCGCTGCCGGAAGGGGCGGGGGGCTGCCCACAGGCACGTATCTTGCTGCCCTTGTTTGCCCGTTCCATTCCATTCTACACTTTCCACCCCCCAAGACCCTTGCCGTGCGCATCCATCGCCTTTCGCTCTACCAATACAAGAACTACGAAGCCGCGGATGTGCATTTTGAAACGGCCTTCACCTGCCTGACGGGCCCTAACGGTGCGGGCAAGACCAACCTGCTGGATGCGGTTTACTACTGCAGCTTCTGCCGTTCGGCGCGCCATTCCGTTGAAGATCAGAACCTTATGCATGGCCGCGATGGCTTTCGCATCCACGGCCGTTTTGAACACCAGGGTCACCCGCTGGAGGTGGAAGTGCGCTACCGACGCGGCGGCACCAAAGAGGTTTTGTGCAGCGGCGAGCGCTACACCCGCCTGGCCGACCACATCGGCCGCCTGCCGCTGGTGCTCACCGGCCCGGAAGATATGGCCCTGGTAGACGGCTACTCGGAGGAAAGGCGCCGTTTCCTCGACAGTGCCCTTTCCACCGTTGACCGCAGTTACCTGGACGCCCTGCTGCGCTACAACCGCGCGCTGGCGCAGCGCAATGCCGCCCTTCGCCGCTACCGCGAAGGCCAGCCCGCCGACCCGCTCCTGCTGGACAGTTACAGTGAACATATGCAGACCAGCGGAGCGCTGATCCAGGCTTTGCGGGCGCAATTTCTGGCCGAGCTCCTGCCCCTGTTTGCCGAGTGCTACCGCCTGATCAGCCGCCAGGCCGAAAGCCCCGGGCTGGACTGGGTGGCCAGTTTTCCGTCCGACGGCGATCTTGTGGCCCTGCACCGCCGAGACCGGCAGCGCGACATTGGTGCCGGGCGAACGGGTTCCGGTCCTCACCGCGACGACCTCGCGCTGCTGCTGGACGGTCACCCGGCCAAACTGCTCGGCTCGCAGGGCCAGAAGAAAACGCTGCTTTACGCCCTGCGCCTGGCCCAATGGCTGTGGCTTGGCGGCAAGTTGGGCAGCCCGCCCTTGCTCCTGCTCGACGACGTGTTTGACAAGCTGGATCGCGCCCGGGTAGAATCGCTGTTCAGCCTATTGGCTTCGCATAGTGCAGCCCAAGTGCTCATCTCAGACACCAACCTGAACCGGGTTGAAGAAGTTTTCCGAAGCATCGGCGTCGCTTGCCAGTCCATTGCCGTGGAGCCGGGAAGGATTGTGGCTCCGGCTTGATGAGGTTTTCTGTTGCGCTTGCTTTTACCGTCTCCAAGGTGCCTGCCCCCGCACATGGCCCAATGCAGCTCCCTGAGTTTTGAACATGTGGCTAAGAATGGAAGGCTTTATCCTAACTTTCGGGGGTGATTCGCCGACAAAATGACCAGAGCGTCCGGGACATCCTCCGCGCCGTTTTCCAGGACTACCGATTAGAAGATAAATTGGTCGAAGTGCAGTTGCAGCAGCGCTGGCCCGATATGATGGGGCCGGCCGTAGCCCGTTACACCGACGAAATCAAGCTCAGCAAAGGCATTTTGCGCCTCCGCTTTTCCTCCGCCCCCATGCGCGACCAGTTCCGCTACAGCACGGAAGCTTTGCGCAGCAAGATCAACGAAGAATTGGGCGGTGAGGTGGTGAAGCGGGTGGTGGTTGGGTGAGGGGGGGGTATTTTTTCCCTTGACAGATTTGTATTCTCAGGAGAAATTATAGTTGTTCTCTAAAGAATAAACCTAATTGAATTACGGAAGAGCTGTATAGTTATGTTACAACAGTTTAATTTATAGCATTGTGAGCGTATTTTTAATTAGAATATAATTTTAATATTTTTAAATTTCATGACTTTTAGCCTATATGGCAATTTATGATAATTCTCAGAAGTTATCTATAGTTTTAGGGACAAACAAAGCAATTCCTCAACGTTTACAGTGCTGTCTTCACCAAATGCCCCAAAAACCGGTATTCTCCCTATGCTCAAATTGGGTAAAAGTTCGCAGCTCCTGAAAACTAGAAGTCAGTTCGCAGTAGATTACCTATATTAAATATTAATTAATATGAAAAATATAATATGAATCATATTGTGTCTAGGACTCTCAGCTAAAGCCCAGTACGGGGGTTACAAACCCATGTTGGAGGAAGGAAAAAAGTGGCAGATGATGGAATACCAATATGTAGGTTGTTTTGGCTTGGAAGACCCGGCATTTGATAGTATATATTCTATATCGGTTAGTTATACGGTAATGGGCGATACTTTAATTAGCGGTACTTCATATAAAATACTTAGGACAGAATCTCCGCCTTCCCTCGAATTCCCGGAAGGGGACATTTTCCTCCGAGAGGACACAGCAGAACAGAAAATTTACCAGTGGCTTTATCCATTATTTTTTGTAAATCAAGATACTTTAATATATGATTTTAAATTATCTATAGGAGAGTTTATTGATGACAGAGTATTCGTATACGCCAATCCAGGGATTTGCTCATTTTATAATGTATGCGAAGTAGTTAGTGTTGATACAGTAAGTGTATTTGGGGTGATGCGAAAAAGGATTGGCATCTTAGCCTATAGGAATATAAATTTTACTTGTCCCGCTGGAGACCACGAGTTGGTCGATACTATCTACCATATAGAAGGAATAGGATCATCGCTTGGCTTTAATGCAACGGACTTCACAACTATCACCTTTTTCGGACCTAGGACTAGAAGAATAATATGTGTAACAGACTCCGAAGACAATTTGCTTTATCAGTTAACGGATAGTACGTATGCGTGCGACACAGTTTATAAAACAGATTGGCCTGAAGTAGTAAATTTTGCTGAATCGCCCCATACACCTCACCAAAGCGAGATTTGTTCGTTTAAACGTGAAGGGAGCATTTTATCGCTGGAAGCTCTCTGTTGTCAAGGTGAACGGTTTAATTGGACTATCCATGATGCCTATGGCCGTCTTTTAGATACCGGGTACGGTAATGCCGGGTATCAGTCGGCGATCGCTGTGCCTGAAAATCAGACCATCAAACTATTGTCCATCTACTTCGATCATGGGGGTAGATGTACTTATAAATTCTTATAAAAATGAAATCATTAGAGTGTTGCTTGACATAAGCAAGGAATGGCTCAATACCAATCAAGTGGATTCTGCGATAGAGCTTTTAGCCAAAGAGAGCCGCGCTTCCCTCATCAAGTTCCGCAGTCATCTGTTTGCAACATCCGGCCAACCGGATAGCGCTATACAGACCCTTCAGCGTGGTCTGAAGTTGGATGAACCACAGAACCAGGCGTATCTTGATTACATGCAGTTTCGATTGGACACCACTAGAACGGACATGGATAGCCTTGATGAGGCATCTTTAACGTTCTTGCGATCGTTGGGCAGCAAAGAACATCAGGCCGGCGTTTGGGCGCTGAACCTGCTGGAGCGCGTAACTGGCGAGCGATTTGATGAAGAATTTGACCCGATTCCTGACGACATCGAAACGGTACCGGTTGATTTTTCTCGGACGGGCGAAGTGGTGCCGCACGTTTTGCAAGTGTTTCCCAATCCTGCGGGCGACATTGTCTATGTTTTGGGCACTTTTGAAGCGGAGCAAACGGGTTTTGTGGAGTTGATGGGCATGCAGGGGGAGCGTTTGGCTTCGCAGCTGCTTCGGGCTGGAGAGATGATTTACTTTGATTTAACCAAGTACCCAAATGGCGTTTACACGGTTCGCCTGGAGGGTATAGACCAACGCGATGCAGTCCGTTTTATACACCACCAGTAGGTTGTTTGCGTTGACTACGCTGCTTATGCTGAGTCTGTTTCGGACTCAGGCTCAGCAGACGTTTTCGAAGTTTTATCCGTTTGAATCATCCGTGTTACAAGGTTTTACGGACGCTGTCGAGCTTGATTCTACATATATAATAATCGGAAGCGGTCGCGACAGTTTGCTGAGTAAGCAGATCATATTTTTATCCTTAGTCAGCAAGAGTGGCGAGCTTCTCAAACAACGAACGTTAAGTAACGATACCATGAGTATTGCTGCTGAACGGTTAGGAACCATCAGAAAATGCGGGGAATATTATTACGTAGCCTGTATGGGGGTTACGTCAGGTGTGGGCCCATCCGCGGGCTTGATCTTGGCCATTGACGACACGCTGGGGATACACCGTGAGATTTATTTGGATCATGAACCGCAGGAAGAGCTGTTGGGGTTGACCTGCTGGCGGGATCAGTACATCTATGCCGCGGGTTACAGCCGCCCTTCTTTTTTGGAGAGCCAGGATTTATGGTTTGTGCAATTGGACACTGCAGGCAATGTGTTGCGCGATACCACCATAGGACAGAATGTGTTTGAAATCACCGCTGGTTTAGATACGCTGCCGGGCGGGAGGTTGATCACAGCGCCAGCGCGTAATGATTACTTCGTTGATGGCAAATGGAATCTCGCTTGATGACGTTAGATACCGCATTGAATGTTCTATCAGAGGTTACCTATGCCGGACCTGGGGAGTACTGTGCAGGACATATCCAAACTACAAGGGATGGCTCTATTTCCATGATTGGTTGCTATGATACTTTGATTATACCTAGCGAGTTTAGTTTCTCTTATTTTCTTTCAAAGGTTAAAGCGACTGGTGAATTTATGTGGAGGCATTATTTAGAGTACAGTGACTTTCATGCGTTCAGCAATATAGTTGAAACAAACAGTGGCAATTTAGTCAGTGTGGGGTTCTTCAACCACCCCCGCCAAGACACCGTCAACGCCATTCGTGGGCACATCATCAGCGTGGACAGCAGTGGCAACCGTAACTGGTACCGGGAGTATTATGCCCCAGACAATTACGATTACAACAGTGAGTTATACGACGTCATTCAAACGGCCGATGGCGGCTACCTGGCTTGCGGCAGGAACATCCGCATCAACGGCCAAGCGCGGGCCTGGCTGCTGAAGCTGGACAGCATGGGCTGCCTGATCCCGGGCTGCGATACTTTGGGTATCGGAATCGGTGTGCCGCCTGTTCCCCTCAGCCTGGATGATAACCTCCAGGTTTACCCTAACCCGGCTTCGGACCAATTGCATTTGTTGTGGCGGGTTGAGCCGACGCAAGCAAACGAAGCAACCACCTACCAGCTAATCGGCATGGGCGGTCGGGTGGCGTTGCAGGGCGAAACGCCGCAGAGCATTGGACGGGTGTTGCTGGAGGTAGGCGACCTTTCCCCCGGTATGTACACGGTCGTGCTGCAGCACGGCGCGGAGCGGTTATCGCGGCAGCGGATGGTGGTTGGGCGTTAGGGTTTAATTCAGTATTTTATATTATAAAATAGTTTATTTAAATTAGCTAGTTTTTTTCTCCAATTAGAAAACTCTCCCAAGGCCATTTGTTGATTATCTGTTAGTCAAAGGACTGTGTGCTCTTATTGTCGATGTTCAGTTTGTCGTCGCCGGTACTGATAACTTTGAATTCAGTGCGGCGATTCAATTGGTGCTCCTCTTCGGGACATGTTGATTTTTCAGCACCTTCGCATGCGCAGTTGTTGAGCAATTTGGATTCACCATATCCTTTACCATAAATACGATTCGGATTAGTGATACGCTCCTTAATGTAAGCCGCGGATGCCTTTGCGCGCTTATCAGAAAGTTGCTCGTTGTATTTAATGCTTCCCCGGCAATCTGTATGCGATCCTAATTCTACTACCATGTCTTCGTACTGGTTCATGATAACCACGATTTTATCCAGCTCTGCTGCGGCATCCGCGCGGATATCAAACTTGTTCAGATCAAAATTGATTGGACTAATAGTGACCAGTTTAGAGAGATCGTCCACTAAAGGATCCAGGGCAAAATCGAGTTTAATGTGCACATCGTATTGCCCGGGCTGACTCATGGTTTCCAAGTAATTCAGGGTCTTGGTAAAGAAGCCTTCCTTGGCCAAGGTAAACGTATAGTCCACCTGGTCATTTACGCGGATGGCTTCCAGCGATTTTCGGTATTCACCGCCATTTTCTGTAGTGAATTCTTCTGTTGTATTGGTGCGATTGTTTCGAATGGTCATCCGGACTCCTGGCAGCGGTTCGGCTGTTTTCTTGTTGGTCACCAACGCATAAAGCGAGAAGCTGGGTATTTTCTCCAATACCAGATCAGCCGTTACCTTGGCTATTTCTGTTTTGGTGGATACCGTATTTTTTCCTTCGTAATACGCGGATTTTACTCCTTGCAACCGGAAGTTTTTGTTGGATTCCACGGAGAACTGATAGGTACCATCTGGGCCAGTTATAGCCGAGCTCACCTGGACTCCGGATTCATCCATTAGAATAACTTCAACACCACTTAATGTTTCGCCAGCTTTGCTACGGGCTTGACCGGTAATGATTTTTCCCGATAGGAAGGGCTTATGGAGTTGTACGGAATAAATGTCGTCATCACCTTTCCCCCCTTCGCGGTTAGAGCAGAAGAATCCTGTTCGCATATCTTGATCCGTGATCATCGCGAAATCGTCGAACCGAGTGTTCAAAGGGCTTCCTGCGTTGATCACGCCAGCGTATTGCTGATCACCGGTAACAGCTGCTACAAACAGGTCAAGCCCTCCTAAGCCAAAATGACCGTTGCTTGCAAACCATAGGGTCTGTTTACTTTCTGCATAAAATGGAAACATTTCATCTCCCTCTGTATTGATCGCAGAACCAAGATTTACCTGTTCGCCCCAAGTGCCATCTTCGCCTTGGTCAATCCGATAGAGGTCAACGCCACCAAAACCGCCAGGCATATCACTGGAAAAGTACAACCGCTTGCCATTGGCGGTTAAGAATGGATGACCCACAGAATAGGAATGGCTGTTGAGCTTGAAAGGAATAGGTGCTGACCAAACTCCGTCTCCGCTTTTAGTAGCAAAGAAGATTTTCAGTTTGATGCTGCCGTCTTCGCCTTTTCCTTCATAGTTGTTTTGGGTAAAGGCCATTGTATTGCCATCAGCAGTAAAGGATGCAGGTCCCTCATGGTATTTTTTATTGATTGATGGCAAGAAGGGGAGAGGGCTTGAAAGTTGCTTATCCAGGACGTTAGCTGTATACAAATCCAGAAAGGGTTTATTGTTCCAATTGTATCGGCGGGCTATCCCAGAGATGTTTTCTCGGGTGCTGGCAAAGACCACTCCTCCCATATAGTATGCTGGGCCGAAATCCTGTTCCGCAGAATTGATGTCGAGATTAGCTATTGTGTAATGACCTTCATCTTTAAGTAACTCGGAGAGGGAACCCGATTCGCTTTTATAACTCTTTGCTCTTAGGTCTGAGCTGGACTGGATACTGAATTTTTCCATCAAAAGCGCACTCTGGTCGTATGCGCCAGTAGCTTTGAGCGCAAATGCATAATTGTAAATATCTTCTAAACTTGCTTCGCCGGTTTGTACCAGCGCAGAAAACACCTCTGCACTTTTTTCAACCTGTTGTGTGTTGAGATAACTCCACGCCAGATTTCGCATAGCCGATATAGACAGCGTGTCCATGGACGCGTATTGATCAATGGCGGTGAAATAGGAATACGCTTCAAACAGGTGATCTGCCTTTTTCTCTCTGGAGCTACTCTGCGCAAAGGATAGTGCGCTCAGAGAAACCAACAGCATTAAAATCGAATATCTCATCGGGTTCTATTTTCCGGTTTGGGTCGAAGGGAATTCTCGGTTTCTTGACGGCGTTGATGGTTTGCTTGTTGCAAACGATCAGAAGTAACGTGGAGAAACGATTTTGCCCTGATTTTTGAAGACAAAATCATAGCGAACCATAATTTCGTGCGACCCTCCATTGTACTGAGTCGTTTTGTTAGCGTACGAGAAGTCGTAGGAATACCCTACGCGGAATTGAGGCGTCAGATCGTAGCCGAGGAGCACGCCTAGTGCGTCACCGGTGCGGTACATAGCACCCAATTCTACCTTGTCGTATAGAATAAACATGGCAGTTAGATCTGCTTGCACTGGAGCAGACTCTGTGACTTTGACAAATGCGGTAGGCTTGAGTTTAAGTTTATCGCTTTCTGTCAGATTAAAGACCGTACCGGCGATTACAAAATAGTGCCGCTGTTCGCGGGAAACGCTGGTACTCATGTTTTCATCATAAGTATTCTGCAGCAATTTTGGTGTAGAAGTGCCTACGTACCAAGTTGGGGTATAGTAGTACACGCCAAAACCAAAGTTTGGAAGAAAGCGACTACTGATGTCCTGAGAGAACGCATTGTCCCCCCCTTGATCCAGTGTTAGTGTTGTTAGCTCGCCCTTCACCAGATTACCGCCTCCTTTCAAGCCAAGCGAAAGATTTCCTTTTTCACTCAACTTGATTTTGTAAGCAAAGTCAGCGTAAAAGGAAGTGAAATTTGTTGGGCCGATGTTGTCATTCATCACGGTCAATCCCAATCCCAGTTTATTGTCAAGGACTGGCGAATGAAGCGTGAGCGTTTGGGTGATGGGCGCGCCATCAAATCCCACCCATTGGCTCCGGTGCAACGCCGTTAAGGTGAGCGCTTCCCGGCTGCCAGCATAGGCGGGATTCACCGCCAGCGTGTTAAAGGCATAGTGGGTGTACATCGGATCCTGCTGTGCCATAACTGGTTGGCTGCAAAGTGCTACCAGACTCAGTATAGTCGTTATTCTACTAATTGCCGTCATGCTATAAGCCATTTATGATGGAAAGGGTGATCGTTTTGCTAACAGCGGTCTTGTCACTCTTTTATCTGGTCAGGTAAATAAATCCTTTATTAATCCGCTCGATTCCAGGTGCTTCTTTACCCAGATCAAGAATATAGAAGTAGGTTCCAATAGGCAGTTCATCACCTCCAAGTCGGAGACCTTGCTGAACTGTTCCATCCCAATTGTTGACGTAGCCTTTGTCCTCAAATACGACATTTCCCCAACGGTTAAGAATGGTAATGTTGTTTTCCGGATACTGGTCAATACCCCGGATTACAAAGAGGTCGTTGACACCATCACCATTAGGGGAGAAGCCTTGCGGTATAGTGAGTTCAACTTCACAGATAACCGTTACTTCTTGGGAAATGCTGGTGCTGACGAAATCGCAGGCATCTTTTGGATCTGTCCCGTCAATGACCTCGATTGCATTGCTGACCCCATCGCCGTCGCAATCTGCATCCGACCAATCAGGACTTTGTGCCAAAGTGGCACTTGCCAAAATGAAGTCACAGGCGTCACTTGGATCGGTGCCATCCTCATTTTCATTGCCATTCGTTACACCGTCTCCGTCGCAATCTTTCTCCAGGTTTAATACTGAGCAAGGACCTACGGTAATGACTACAGTAGCTTCAGCACATTCTGCTGGAAGGGGTGTGCCGTCATCGCAAACCTGGTAGGTGAAGCTGTCGGTTCCGTTGAATCCTGGATCAGGTGTATACGTCACTTCCCCGGTTAACGGATCAATACTAACCGTTCCATTATCTGGTCCGCTCAGTATGGTTACAGATGTTGGATCAATGCTGCCATCGATATCGGTGTCGTTTTCAGTTACATCTACCATAACCGAGGTGCCTTCATCGGTTACTTCCTCATCATCCACTGCCACCGGAGCATCATTGATGGGGTTGACGGTGATGACCAGGACAGCGGTGTCGCAGAGGCTAGGAAGCCCTCCATCGCAATAGCTGTAGGTCACCGTATCGGTTCCGAAGAAATCGGTATCCGGGGTGTAGGTAAAGCTGCCGTCAGGATTGAGCGTTAAAGAGCCGTTACTTGGGCCGCTGACGGTGGTGATGATTATGGAAGGTCCATCGGAATCAGAATCGTTGGTGGCCACCGATCCGGAAACAGATCCATCTTCGTCTACGGCAATCACGTCATCTACGGCTACTGGTGCATCGTTGACAGTCGTGACCGT
>WGOA01000066.1 GCA_016124275.1 Bacteroidota bacterium | reverse complement strand
TGCGGCATGCCATGATGGTCAAGCAAGGCGCAAACGGCAATGTTTTTGGCTACAATTACTCCATCGATCCGCTGCGCAGCGAACCGGTCCCCGATTTCAGCGGAGACGTATCGCTGCACGGGCATTACCCCTTCGCCAATCTCTTTGAAGGCAATACGGTTCAAAACATATTCACCGACAACTTCTGGGGACCTTCCGGACCGGGAAATTCTTTTTACCGGAACCGCGCAGAGCGCTACGGCATTGTCATGACCTCCCCGAACACCAGCGATCAAAACTACGGGGGCAATGATCTGACTGGCTCCGCTCCGTTTTATGGATTTATGTTGCTCAGCGGAACCGGGCATCTTTCGTCCGGAAATTCTGTCCGGGGAATGGCGGAGCCGCCTGGAACGCCCTTGACCGGATCTTCGTCCTGGTACCTTCAAGCTGCCCCGGCCTGGTGGGATGGGCCCGATGCCTGGCCAGCATCCGGGTTTGCCGAAGGGGGCTTGCTTCCCGCTCAGATTCGGTTCCAGGAAGGGCGCGCTGCGGTGTGCCGCAGCGCCCGTTGCGCAGCCCCTGAAGGCTTGCTGGTGGATTCCACCGGCAGCAGTTTTGCCGCACTTTCCTGGCTTCCCGTTCACGGAGCTTCCAGCTACGGTTGGCGCGGACGCGATGCAGCTGGCGGACCCTGGCGTTACCGTAACATTTTATTACCTATGGTTGAGCTGGCATCCGGTCTAAGTGCCGGAGTCCTTTATTCCTGGCAGGTTCGCGCTCGCTGCCGGAGCGGCTACGGGTGGTCCGATACGCCGGCCGGTAAAGATCGCGAAGGACCACCCAGTGCCTGGGCTGTTTTTTCCATTCCTACGCCGGCGCCACCAGAATGGGCTTTAAGGTCGCCGCAACACGCTTCACAAGCAGTATCTGAGCATTCCCCTTTGCTGGCCTATCCTAATCCGGTTTCCAGCACGGGCAGTTTCTGGGTACAAGCCCTGACAACCTGGTCCTTGACCGATGCCCAGGGGCATGTGCTGCTTCGAGGCGATGGCAGCGCCGAGCTTTCTGCTGCTAAACTCGTCCCCGGGGTTTACCAGATCAGCGACGGGCAAAGCAGCTATTGGCTTTTGGTGCAATAACAGAGCCGCTGGCGCAACCGCTGCCGTAGCTGTTGGGCAACTGCTCCCAACCGGGTTTATGAACGCACCCCTGCAGCAGCCAGCGCTGTAGCCAGTTCGGCCCCTAAGCGCGCATTGTTCAGCGCCAGCGCAACGTTGGCTTGTAGCGACTCCCCCTGGCTAAGGGCTGCAATCCGGGCCAACAGAAAGGGCGTTAAGGCCTGTCCATGGATGTCCTTGGCGGCCGCTTCACGCAACGCCTGGTCCGTAGCCGCCTGAATGGGAGCAAACCGGGCTTCCGCAGTTTCCGGTACAGGGTTGGCAATCAACATACCTTGCGGCAGACCCAGCTGTTGCCGCACCCGAAACATGCCTGCCACTGTATGGGTATCATCCATCCGGAGGCTAAGCTTTAAGCCGCTGTTGCGATGGTAGAAGGCCGGGAATTCATCGGTCCCAAATCCAACAACAGGAACCCCCAATGTTTCCAGGTATTCAAGCGTAGCCGGCAAGTCCAGAATGGACTTCGCCCCAGCGCTGACTACCATGACCGGACTCCTGGCCAGTTCGGGCAAATCTGCCGAGACATCAAAGGATGCGGAGGCGCCGCGGTGTACACCGCCAATTCCCCCGGTAGCAAAAACAGCAATGCCAGACAGGCGCGCCCCGAGCAGCGTCCCGGCAACGGTCGTAGCCGCACATTGTCGCCGGGTCATCACCGCACCCAGATCGCGCGGGCTGCATTTAACAGCCTCCGTCCCTAACCGGGCCAGTCGTTCTAGCTGCTCCGGGTTCAAGCCCGCCAGAAATTGACCGTCCAATACAGCAATGGTGGCGGGAACAGCCCCGTGACGGCGAATCTCCTCCTCCAATTGCATCCCGGTTTCCAGATTGACGGGCCAGGGCATCCCGTGGGCAATCAGGGTGCTCTCCAGTGCCACCACAGGAACCCCGTCCAGCATGGCCTGTTGGACTTCGTCGCTCCGTTTAATCATGGCACAAAGGTACAAGCCCCCAGAACTGGCCTGCAAGCACAACACTCACTCAGTAGTAGCGGATGGCGCAGTCCGGATGTTCGCTCTGGAACTGGCTGACCTTGCCTTCGGAAAGATCGGTATTGAAGATGATCAATTCCCGCAACGTCGTCAGCGCCTCAATGGGAGCGAGGCTCCGCACCCGCGTGTTGGAGCAATCCAAGGCGATTAGCCGGCGGTGCAACACCAGCGGTTGCAGATTTTTGATTTCCGTACCGGCCACTGACAACCGCTCTAACATGAGGGAGCGCGCCAGGGGATCCAGGTTCCGGATCGGGGTGTTGTCCGCCCGCAAATCCCGCAATCGTCCGTGGCTCTCCAACCCATCCAGCGAATAAATCGGGTTTCCCGTAACATCGACCCATTCCAAGTGGCTCAATTTGGCCAGCGGTTGCAGACTGACGATACGGTTTCCGGCAACGCGCAAGCTTTTAAGCCGGTTGAGGTAAACTATAGGGTTAAGATCCTGAAAGTTTCCCGGGGGAAGGGTCAGGTCTTCTATGTGGCGAATGCGGGCCAGATTTTCAGGGTTCGGTTCTCCGGTAAAGCCCGCTGCTGTAGCAAGCACATTTTTCCAGTCTTCCGAAAGTGCCGTCCACCAGCTTAACCGCTGGTGGTTGTGGATCATGACCAAAACATTGGGCATTTCGGCGTCAAAGGCCAACCAGGCGGAGTCGCTCAGGGCTGTGCTGTCCGCGAAGACCCTCGAAAGTCGCGGACAACTCATCAAGGGCTCCAGGCTCTTGACCAGCGAATGATCCATCCGCAGCGTTTCCAGGTAGGGGAGGCCCTGCAGCAGTTCGACAGAACTTATGCGGGTATGGCTTAGGTCCAGCTCTCTGAGGAATCGAAGTTTTTTTAACGCGTTGTAGGCATCAAAATCAGTTCCCCGAAGCGACAATACTTCCAACTCAGGCAGTTCCAGCAGCGGCTCCAGGGTACGCAATTGATTCGGGTGATTCGGGCTGCCAGGCGCCGCCGAAAGATCCAGGGTTCGCAAGGCCGAAATGGCGTGCAGGGTTTCTTTGTCAGGCACACCCGAAAAACCGATGCTGCGGAAAAACACAGCCTGCCACGGTGCTGGTAAATTTTGCCACCAATTTTTCAGATAGACCGTCTCGTGCATAATCAAAACATGCGGTTGCTGCCGATGGAAGAGCCGCACCAGGCTATCGGTTATGCCAGTGCCATCGCAATAAACGCGTTGCAACCGGGGCTTACCTGCCAGATCATCTAAGCGCTGAATAGCCGTGCCGTCCAGGTGCAGCCGTTCCAATTGGGCCATGTTGCGCAAAGGGCTTAAGTCGCTGATGGCGGTTTGTTCGGCCAGGATAACCCGGAGTTGGGCAGCATTTTTTACGGGCGAAAGGTCCCGGATTGCCGTTTGCGACACATCCAGGTATTCCAGGCTGGTCAGCCCTTCCAATCCGCGCAAATCTTTGATTCCGGTTCTGGATAAGTCCAGGTACGCCAACCCCGGCTTCGGTCCCGGACTCCAACTGCTGTCCAAAGGACATTCGGACAGAACAAGCTCGCGCAAGGCCGGCCATTCCGGAAGTTCGCCACCAATCTGAGCACCTTGTGCAACCAGTTTCTGCATGCCTCTTGAAAAACGCAACGGCCCGAGGTCTTGCACCCGGGTACGGGATAAATTGAGTTCTTGAAGTTGCGTCATGGACCTCAGGGCGCCGACATCGGCAATTCCTGTCCCGGCCAGATTCAGGATCCGGAGACTTTTTAATGGAGCCAGGCTTTCTAAATCTGGAAGTTTGCGGTCCTCCAGGTTCAATTCCTTGGTTGCCAACAACCCCTCTAAAAACGCATCCAGGGCATGAACGGATAGTCCCAAAACAGTCCAGCCGCGCCCCATTACCGTATCGCCATAAAAAAAATAATGGTTGCTATTTTCCAAGCGGGAAGAAGCCTGTAGGTAGTCCGGTAGAAAAAAAGTGTCACTCGCCGTTACCAAAATGGCTTCATCAAATGCAACAACCCCTTGAAGCGGAAATCCTGCCATCAATTCTGCATCACCTGCTAAAAGAGATTTCCAGGCAATCGGCAACTGCCGCCACCAGTTGCGATTGGCTTCCGATCGGTTCAGTTTGGTGGTGTAGACACTGACAATTTTTAACCCGTCTGATGTGCGGTTAATTTCCAGGTATCTATCCAGATCATTTCGTATGGTATCTCCGTTCAGTGAAATGCCTTCCAGGGTTCTGATGGCATGAACCAACCAGGATTCTTCGCCTGTTTCCGCCGATTGGGCTTCTACGTCCTGGATTGCATAGGAAAAGCGAGCTTCTTTGAAGAAAAAGTCAACATCGAGCAAATAGGAGGGGGCATCCTTGTAGGTAACGGTGCTCCTATAGACTTCCAGATCATCCTCAATCTGCACCAGGGCATCGCGGAACAGCTTTTTATAACTTTCCGTAATCAGGATATCCTTGTCTTCAGAGCGGACCTCGGGATCTCCAAGGGTATTGAGGTTGGCTTCGAGGTAACCCACCATCCGCCGGATCATGGCCTGTTGCGGATCAACCGGTACTGCTTCCTGCTGGGCTATAGCCTTGTTGGAAAAAACCAACAAAACCAGGCAAGCGAAGGTTGCTCTAATGCTGGTTGGTTTAACGCGTTGCATGGTAGATGTCGCGGAGCAGCAGCGTGTGCTCTTCCGGAGAAACCCGCTCGAGGCGTGTGATCAGCCAGCCGGTGTTGTATCCGGCGCGCTGCAAATCGCGCAGCTCAAAATACCAGCCTTGCACCTGGAAAAAGTGAAAACGCATATTGGTCACCGTGCGAAAGGTCAGCTTGCCTGCAGCTACATCCAATAAGAATAATGTTAATTGATCGGGTTCGTAACCCGCCGGGACATAGCCTTGCAAATCTTTGGACGAACGGAAAACCTTGCTCAGGTTCATGAAATCAAGCTCATGGCTCAGCGGATGCAGAAACTCCGTTTCCCCGGCAGGTCGTTGAGAAAACCGCTTCAAGTAGGGAGCAAATTGCACCCGATCAATGACCCATTTGTACCCCAACCGATCAGCTTCCAGGCGCATGAACAAGGTGAGATCGCGCTCTGAACCTTCGTAGAGAAAGCGGGTGTTTACCTCTGCCAACCATTCCCCACCGTGAAAGTTCAGGTAGGTGGGCAGATCCGGCTTGCAGACATACCGAATAAACTCCTGCTTGTCTTCCGGCGATATGGAACTGGACTGGCCATCAAAAAGTATATCCAGGTATCCGAGCCGGAACTCAGGATCCCTGTAAAGCGGGTTGCCCGGATAGAAACGCTCCCCATTGCGACCCTCTTCGCAGTTGAATCGGCGAAAAAATTGGTTGACCTGCTTGGTTTCTGCGTAAAGCGCGGTTTCGTCACCAAAGTCACCCCCGGTTTGGGCGTGTAAGCCTTGGGCAGTCAAGACCGCGCATGCCAGGTAAAGCCAACCCTGTATGGTCATCGGCGGGTTTCTGTTACGCGAACATCGCCGAGGAGGACATCCCAAAAACCGATCGTGCGCCCTCCAATTTGGGTTTCCTTGCGCTCCACGTAAACGGTAATGTCTTTTTTGGTGGTGTCTTTGTAAAGCAGCACGTTGCCTTCGTAGCCTTCCTTGTACCCGCTAAAGCGCTGGTAAATGGTAATGACACCTACGTATTTGCCGTCGGGCTGTCGTTCCAGGTCAGAAATGTATTGAATGTTGTACCACTCAATTTCTACCCGATCGTAGTTGAGCTGCATCAGGCGTTCCAGGTAGGTGCGAACACCGTAATACAGAATTTCTGTGCTGTTTACGGACGAAACACCCATTTCACTACCGGGTGCAAAGAGCTCGAGCGTGCGCTGGATGACGCGATCTGCCTCAGAAAAAGGCGTGCTTTTATCGCCGACAATGGCGATGTACTTGCTCAGATCACGGACTTTTTCCAGTGCCAGCGAATCGATCGCTTTTTTTCTTTCCGGACTGATGTAATCGTCGTTTTGGGGTGATGGCTGCTGTGCCTGCAAGGAAGCACTCAAAGCAAACAGGAAAAACAAAACGAAAAGGGAGAGGGGGCGAACCCCGTTGATGTTACGCTGCATGGTTTCTCTTGTTTAGCGCTTGATAAGTTCCACCTCTGAGATAAGACCGTTGTTGTCCATCGTCAGGTTGGAGAGAGCGTCCGGAGCATTTCCGGTGTCTTTGAGGTATTCCAGGTAAAGCCGGATTGTGCTTGGGCGGTCAAAATCTTTCTGACCGTTTTCTTCAGCAATCACAATCAGCAATGGGGCATCGGGAGAACTGAACAATTTCAGTGTCTCGCTGATTTTCCGATTCGCTTCTTCTACACTGCGGGCTCCGGAAATCGCGGCCATGGCAGAGCCCAATGCGCGCTGTTTGGCCTGGAGTTCGGTGTTGCCGGTATTGGTCGAAGCATTTCGCAGCGCTTCGCGTTCAGCAGCCAACTTGGCTTCTACCTTTTCGATCAGTTTGAGCACCTCCGGATCGGTCAATCCAAGGTCTTTAATAGCCTGTAAATCGCGTTCCTTTTCTTCCAATGACTTTGTGTTGTTGTCAGACAACAGGGAAATCAAATCTTTTTTTGCCTGTTCTGTCTGTTTGGCCAGGAGGGCTGCGGCTTCTTTTTGCGCTGCTTTCTCTTTGGCTTTACAGGCAGGCATGCCTGTAGAAACCAACAAACCGAGCATCAAATAGAGACCATAGCGGCCAACCTTCCTGAAGGTTATGCTTTGCAGTCTTTTCACAATCATCATGGGTTGAAATTTGGATCATGCCAGAGCACTCCCGAAGAGGAACTGCCCGATTCTGCTGCAAAAATAGGTCCAGTTCTTTTAGGAGGGGGCGACCGCGTTGCACTTACCCAGGAAAGAAGACGCGAATACTAAAAATGCAGGAAGCAACTGTTTGGTTAGCTTCCAAAACGCATAAAGGTTTGCCTTGTTGCTGGCAGGACCTCAGCGAAGACTTAACATTTCCACAATCTGCTTATGATGATGATGGAAATGAGCGCGGAAGAAGGTCAGCGCGGATGCTAAATCCATTCTACCGGCCAGGGGATGCCGAAACAGCTCCCGGTCCACCAAGGCATCTGGCACCTGGTCCAGAATATCGGCCAATTCGCGTCGGACGCGCGCGTAGTCAGCCAAAACCGTGTCGCGATCCTGGTTGGGATCAATGATGGCAAAGGCTGGCGGTGCTTTTGCCTTCATGCCCAGTTTGAACCAGCCGAGAAGCAGAGCGGCTCGAAACTTTGTTGAAAAAGTTGATTGACCAGATCGACTGGGATCCAACAACTTTTTACGCATATAGACCAGCGAGCTCTCCTCCGCCATAATCAAATGGCGAAGGGTTTGCAGTGCGGACCATTTTGCCGGACCCGGAGCTTGGTTCAGCAGGGAGTTGTCCAGTTTGCGCAGTTGCAGGTCCAAAGCAATTCGATCCTGATCAAGTGCCCGAAAAAGTGTTTCAAGTTTGTCGTTCATACCCTCGCTTTGATGGGAAAGTTAGCAAGAGGCTGGCAGATTGCTCCATTCGGCCATGGAAGCCCAAATCCTTATTCCTCTTGTCCGGAAAGGAGCTGCCTGATTTCCTCCAGATTGTTCATTTGTTCATAGAAGCGGAGTACTTCCTCGCGGGCCATGGCATCCTGCCGCCTCAACCGACGTTTCAGGTAAATCCCTTCCAAGGTGCGGCACCGGCTCAAGGCAACATACAATTGCCCGGCCGCAAAAGCCCCGTTGCCCAAGTCAATACAGGCCTGATCAAAGGTCAGACCCTGGCTTTTGTGAATGGTAACGGCCCAGGCAAGCGCCAGCGGCAACTGGTCAAAAGCTCCAAGCACTTCTTCGCTGATTTTACCCTCTTTGTCCACTGCATAGCGAATATGCTCCCAGCGCACGGGTTCCACTTTGTGTTCCGTGCCATCTCGCAGGCGGACCACCACCTGGTTTTCTCCGGTTTCTGAAATGACTCCCAAGGTGCCATTGACCCAACGTCGAAATGCGCCGATGTCGTTGCGGATAAAAATGACCTGAGCCCCTTTTTTGAGCTCCAACCGGCGTTCAGTGGGAAGGTGATTTTGAGGGAAGTTGTCTGTGATGGTTCCTTCATAGACCACTAATTCCGCAGCCAGTTCCTGCAGCCTGCTCCGGTTTGTGCTTTCAGCGGATGCCCTCGTGCCTGTTAACACAATGCAATAGGCTTCCTCTGAAGGACTGGGCACTTTGGGCAAGTGGTTGAGTTGCACCATATCCTCGTACGTGGGCGTGCCTTTGCGGATCCGGTCCAGCAAGGCAATAAAGTCAGCATCTTGTTGACGGTAAACCTTTTCCAGTTCAATGTTGACCAATTCAATTTCGCGCAAGACCCTCGCTTCAAAAAAGAAAGGGCTTCGGTACCAATTGCTTAAAAGCTCCCGGTCTGCGGAAGTTGTAACGGGCTCTAACTGCAACAGGTCGCCCACCAGCAGCAATTGAACACCACCAAAAGGAACATGCTCTTTGCGCACCCGGCGAAGGCATTCATCCACGGCATCCAACAGGTCAGCACGCACCATGGAGACCTCGTCGATGACCAGGACTTCCATGTCCATCATCAACTTCTTTTTATCGGATGGGTAGCGAATCTGCTTGAGGCGCTGATCGCCCGGCAGGATAGGACCAAAGGGCAACTTAAAAAAGGCGTGCAGGGTTTCTCCTCTGACTTGAATAGCAGCGATACCCGTCGGGGCCACCACCACCGTTTTTTTAGTCAATTGCTGCACAGCCTCCCGCAGGAAAGTACTTTTACCCGTACCTGCTTTTCCTGTCAGGAAAACAGAAGATCGCGTTTCAGCGAGCAATTTGAAGGCGTACTCTTGTAATTCCACAGGCAAATGGGCAGGCAAAGATTCGTTACCGGTTTGGCCTGCTCTGCAGCAAGATCGCGCAAAAATTTTGCCCGGTGGAAAAACTATTCGGCTCCCGGGCACCAGCAGTGGGTTAATCCTGACCCTTTTGGGCGCTGGCCCCCCTGAATGCCGTGCATTTGCTTGTGCCCTGTGCCGTTGGCTTTTAGGGCATCCCCTAATTGGCGTCGATGAGCTCGCCGCTGCCGCTGATGACTAATTCAGTAATGGTTGGAAAACCTTTGTAGTAAACCGTCCCAGAGCCGTTGATGCGAACGCCAAGCTCATCTTGTGCATATACCCTGCAGGTGCCGGAGCCTGAAATTTGTACCGTGGTCTGGGCGGTCCATAGGGCGAAAGCGTTCACCGTTCCGGAACCATCAATGTCAAGTACCTGCTGAGAAGCAGAACCCGATAGCGCTACATCACCGGAACCATTGATGGCAACTGCTACCAGATCGGTTTCCAGTTCCAAAACCGCATCGGCAGATCCTTCAATTTGCAGCGAAAAAGCAGGGGTAACAATGGGTGCGGCAGCGTCTAAGTCGCTGGACCCTTTGATTTGAACGGCTTCAAAAACGGGAGCGTAAACTTCCACGTGGATCGATTCCCGGTTGATAAAACATTCCTCCAGGTCCAGAATAAGTTCTGAACCGGAGACGCTGCTTTCGATCGCATTGATCACGTTTGCTTGCGCATAGATCACGATCTGGTAGGTATCGTTGGGAATGAGCGTTACATCGATGGCTCCCCGGACTTCCAGTTTAGAAAAAGAGGGGAGGATGCGTGTTTCTTCAACCAGGGGTCCTTGTCCGCGGCGGCATAAACCATTTTCGGTGCAACGGGTAAAGGTCAGGCTGGTGAAGACCAAAACGGCTAATAGTGGCAATGTTCTCATGGCAATCTTGCGCGTATTGAATGGATCGCAGCCTTGCTGGCTATTGATCGGTACACGTTGATGGTTAGGGTTGTGCAGGCCTGGTTTCCGGTATTATCCAAAGCACACGGCCTTGCTTAATCCTTTGACGCTCTAAAGACCGGAATTGGTTACCGGGGTTGCGCGAAGCCCACTTTTTTTCGCCCTTGTTTATGGAATTTCCAATCCTGTTGCATCCAAGGGGCAAAATTCATCCCTATGAAGCCCATCATTTTTGCCCTATTCCTTGTTTTCAGCGCTTTTGCGGTCAGTGCCGCTGAAGAGCGAACGGTACCCTCCAGCATAGAAAAAGTCACGGTGTTTTTGAACCGCGCCCAAATTTTCCGCAAGGCAGAGGTTCGACTCCCTGAAGGCCAGACCGAAATCGTTCTGGAAGATTTAAGCCCTTCCATAGACCCAAACAGCATACAGGTCAGGGGGAAGGGCTCCTACATCATTCTCGACGTTCGCCACCACGTGCATTACCGGGAGCCGTTGCCCGTGCAGGAACCGGCAGAAGTCAAAGCCCTAAACCGCAAAATCAAATGGAGCGAAGACTCGCTTCGCACGTTGGGCTATTCCATTGAACTCATCCAGGCACGCCGCCAGGCCTTGCAGCAGGAAAAACAGGTCCTGCTCACTAATCCCATTATGACCAATGCGAGTGGCAGCGATACGATGCCTGTATTGCGCGAAGCGCTGATTTTTCTGCGCGCCAAATTGGAAGACATTCACGAGCATATGGTTGAAGCCCATGCCGAAGAAGATGCAGCAACACTGCTGCACAACCAGGTCCAATCCAGGTTGCAAATCTGGTCTCAGTACAAAAGCACCATTTTGTATGTGCCACAAGCGCAGCCTGAGCCCGTTCAACAGGTGCGGGTTGTGCTTTACAGCAAAGTGGCCACTTCCGGCACCCTGGAGTTTAACTACACGGTGGGTGGCGCCAGCTGGAGCCCTGGGTATGACATCCGCTCATCCGGTCCTGACAAACCGGTTACCTTAACCTACAAAGCCAACGTGCGCCAGCTTACCGGCGAAGATTGGAAGGGCGTTCCTTTAACGCTCAGCACCCATGACCCGAGCCTGGGACAAAGCAAACCATCGCTTCCCGTATGGTATGCTCAATACTACCAACAGATTCAGGAGGTAACCCTTTCCTCCGTAGCCGGATCCAGGCCCGAAAGCCTGAGTTACAATGAGCTATCGAATAAATCAACTGATATGATGGAAGATGCCCAAATGGCTGCCGATTATACCAGTGTGGTCCAGACGTTTGCCAACGTACAGTTTACGATAGACCTGGGTTACGATATTCCCTCGGATGGCGCCGATCACCTGTTGTTGATTCAGGAGAAATCCCTCCCGGCTACGTATCGGCACTACATCGTTCCCAAAATGGATCGAGAGGCCTTTATCCAGGCGCAGATCACAGGCTGGGAAGACCTCAACCTTTTGCCTGGACTGGCCAACTTGTTTTATGATGGCACGTTCGTGGGAAGGGCGCATGTGGACCCGCGGGTTTTCGGCGACACCATGAACCTTCCTATGGGCCGCGACCGATTGGTCTATGCGGAGCGCAAGCGAGTCAATGCAGAAGAGAAAAGCAAGGCGTTCAGTTCAGACCGCTTCCGGACCGAGGAATGGAGCATTGAAATACGAAACTCGCACAGCAAGCCCATTACGGTAGTGGTTCAGGATCAGGTGCCTGTTGCCGCCGACCCCACCATCAAGGTGAGCTTGAAGAAGGGCGATCCTGACCGGCATTCAGAGGCGGATGGGATGTTGGAATGGGATGTTGACCTTGCCGCCAACGGACGTAAAACCTGGTCCTTTGCTTATGAAATCCAATGGGACAAGAACAGGCAGTTGATGTTGCAATGATGGTATAACACCGATAGTCACGAATTTGGAGGGTAAAAGCCCTGGAGGAGCCGCTTGAATTGCCGGCTTTTCCAGGGCTTTTTGTTTCAAATCGCGCTCTTTTTCAGGCTTTGTGTCTTCGTGACACTTAAAATCCAACTTTTTTATTACTGGTGTAGCTATTTTTTCGTCACTATAAAATGACTTAATTTGCTGATTATAAAGAACTTAAGATTTAATAAATGCCTTCAATCAGGTCACAAAATTAGCAAAACAAACCCTTGGATTTGTCCGTTATAGGCTATATTGATCGTAGAAATCAAGTGATTATCTGTGACCTTGTCACATTTCAGGGATTTTCACTCAAAAGTTCAGTGCATGAAACCAATTCAGTCTATCGTTGAGGTTTTGCTTGCCATTCCCATGGGCCTCCTTGCTATTCCCTTGCTGTTGCTCGCGATGACCATTAAATTGTTTGTCCCTGGCAGTAAACCACAAGCCGTGGTTGTATCCATGGATAACCGCCCCGGTTTGTCCCGAAACGCCGGTTAATCCGGCTCTTATCCTCCGCTTTGCCTTAACGCAGGTGCTTGGTCGCCTCGCGCAAGGTTAATGCTGGCAATTTTTTTCCCTGCAACCATGTCCGGACCCCATTGGGGTCCGTTTTTGCATATTCTCTCAGCGCCCAGCCCATTGCCTTTTGGAGAAAGAAGGCTTTGGAATCGGCCAGGGAAAGGACCAATCCATAGAGCAAGTCTGCATCGGTTTTACTGCGGTACGTTAATTGGTGAAGGACGGCACAGCGTTGGAGCCAGAGGTTGCCCGATGCCATCCATCGTTCCAGTCGTGAATCGCGCTCTTTTGGATACAGCAGCAGGTAAGTGCCCAACACATGGCCGGCTAATCCATCAACCGTATCCCACCACGATTTCCGGCAAACCAAGGCTTCCACGTTATCGGCATACCCTTGGGGCAGCGTCTTTGCTTCACTGCGCAGCCAATCGCAGGCGGCATACTGGCATTCGCGCTGCGGCGTCTGCCACAAGTCCTCCAACACCTGGTCTTTTTCCTGCCGGTCAAGCGCTTTGTAGCGGCCAAAAAACGTTTGTTGAAGTTGCCGGCGTTCAGGAGCGGCAATACCGAAAAACACAAAATGGTTTTTCATGTATTTTTCCATTCCTATTGCTTTGGTAGGGTCGGCATGTTGCGCAAACGTTTGCTGCAGGTCTTTGCTCAGCCATTGTTCTTGCTCTGGCTTGTGCCTTATTCCCAAAACAGCGGAAGCGTTTGGCTGTAGGAGCCGCTGCTGATCCTGACCAGGTAGGTTCCAGGCGAAAGGCCATTGCGTTCCAGAGCAAACTGGGGACCGGTAAAACGCTCGGTCCGCAACCTGCGGCCCAACATATCCAGCAGCTCGAGGGTCCAGGGCCCTTCCCCCGACCATAAACTTGCCTGTGGTGCAGCAATGAGCACCTGGTTCACAGCGGGATTGGGTGAGATGGACCAGGGTTCCTGGGTCAACAAACCAGCGCGGAGCGCAGGCGTGGTGAACTGTGCCAATGCCGAGAACCCGGTTGCTTCAAGCGGTTCCAAACTGCATGCACAGCGAATTTTCCACTCATAGGTAGTGGCATGGGCAAAGAGGTTGAGCGGCAAGGATACCGTATGGGGCGGTACGTTAAACCGGCGCTTGGCGAACGAGGTAGTTCCGAGCCTGCGGCCTTGCAGTTCGCATTTTACCGCCTGGTTGACCTCATTCCAGGAGAACTGGACTGCCGATGCGGTGATGTTGCTGCTTAATCCGGTAGGAGCCTGGTCAGTGGAGCATCCGCTGCGGCTTTCTGCCTGAATCGGGATAACCAGGGTGTCCAAGGCAGCGCCGTAAACAACGCGCACTGTTGAGGCATACCATCCGGTATCTTCCGGTGAGAAGTTGAAAGAAAGAACAAAGTCCTTTTCAGGGGCCAGGGCAAAAGGGAAAATCAAGGAATCCAACAGGGCGAAAACGGGGTCGTCTCCGGGCAGGATATCGTGGATTAAAATGGCTTGATTGCCCACTGCATGCGAAACCTCGACAGCGAAGGGTGTTACGGCATCAGGTTCCGTTTCAGGAATGATGGGGCTCGAAGCTCCTGGAATTCCCGCTACCAGTGCAGTGCCTATAGGGACAGTTGCGCTGTCAAAATGAAAGACTTCCATGCTGGTCAACTCCGGGCTACCTCCGCGGCTTCCAGATCCGGCAGCGATGTAAATGCCGCCATTGTTCACGATGGCCTGAGTACCATGCCGGCCAGTATTGAGGTTAGTCAGCGTTCGCCAGGTACCCGCAACCGGATCCAAGGCTTGGGTTTGTTTGTGGGCGCTGCTCTGGCTGGAGCTTTCGCCACCAATGACAATCACTTCGCCGTTTAACACGCCCGCCGAACAACCGGCGCGTCCGGTTGGCAAATCGCCAGCAGGAGAGGCCAGAGTGGTCCAGAAACCGGTATTGAAGTCGTAAACATCTGTTTTTCGGACAACGGAATCGAAGGTGCCAAAAAAACCTGTTCCAGCGCCGGAGCGTCTTCCACCGGCACAAATGAGCAAATCATCCACCAACGCAGCAGCGAAGTGGTCCCGGGCGCGAGGGGCATCCGGCAGCACAGACCAATTGTTGGTGGCCGGGTTGTATTCATCAAACCAGCGAACCCATCCTGAACGGTGGCCGTCCGTTAGCCCTCCAACGATGTAAAACTTGTCGTTGCGAATAACCACGCCGGCAGACCCCCGAACGCGAGCTGCGGGAATGTCTGGACCAACAAACCAAGAATCACTTAAGGGATCGTATATGTAAAGAAATGGTATACCTGTTTCAGCCGGAAAATTTCCCGAAAAAGCACAAATCAGATACATCAACCCGTGAAATTCTACGGCTTGAAAGTGGTGGATTTCCTGGGGTGTGAATCCGAGCGTAATCCAGGTATTGCTGGCAGGATCGTAGGCCTGTACAGGTTTTAAGCCCCTTCCACCGAGCAGATAGAATTTATCGCCCAATTGCCCGAAGGCGCACTCATGGCGCGCGGTGGGAAGATTTGTGGGGATGACAGTGGTCCAAGCTCCGCTTTGCCCCAACAATCCGGTGGAGGACAGGGCTAAAAAAAACAGGAAGCTGGTCGTATAGAACGCGTCAGGGAGAGCAAAGCGGCGAGGCTTTACGAACATGGTAAAACTTTAATGTAAAGAGACTTGGGCTATATGCCTTTATGTCCTGAAACTGATTGAAATACCTCCCTGAAAACGCTAATTGAATTTACCGCAAAACTACCAGAGTTCCAAGTGTTTTTATAAAATTGCCTGTGCTGCGGAGTTTATAAATGCCGGCGGGCAAATGGGCAATGCTTACTTGTTGAAGCGCTTGATCTGCTAAGCCACTGGCTACCGTTTTGCCCTGGACATCCACCAGCGTCCAGGCGAGGCTTGGCTCAACACCCGACCAACGCAAATGGACCACGTCAGCGGCTGGATTGGGAAACATTTCCGCTACTGGAATACCGATAGGGGCGTTTGGTGTTAAAGCGGCATCTTCCGCGATGCGGGCTGTTGGCCAGACAAAGTTCTCCAATGTGGAGAATGGGGTGGCCACCAACGGACTCAAGGTGCAGGCACAACGGACTTTCCATTCATAAGTGGTGCCTGGGTTAAGTTGCGCAGCCGGAACAAAGGCGGCGTAAGGGGGAACGTTCACCCGTATTTTGGCAAACGATGGCGCTCCCGCAGGTCTGCCGTTCACCTCGCATTTGACTGTGCCATCCAGATCGTCCCAGCTTAGCGATACACCGCCCGGTGCAACGCTGCTGGCCAGTCCTGTCGGCGCTGAAGTTGGGGAACACAGCACCGGTGGCTCTTCGCAGGGGTCAGCACTGTGGCTGCCAAACTTACTGAAGTCGTCTTGCGGAAACACCAGCCATTCGCCTGCACCTAATGCCCAATCGGTTTGTCCAGCCGTTACTTCGGGTTTCCGGACAAGGGTGTACTCTGAGGTAGCCCCGGTTCCAACTACCCAGTTCGTGCCGGGGTCAACACCGATAATGCCAATTTGGTCAATGACCTCACTGCCGCGGAAAAGCGCCAGCGCGTCGTCACCGTTATAGAAGGTAACGCCTGAAGTTGCATCGGCCAAGGCAAGCAGCGCTGCGTTAGCCGAGCTATTGACCACCTGATAGGTCTGTCCGGCAGCAAGGAGGCCAACCAGCGCTAACGTGCTGTTGGCTGTTGTGCTGCCGTTGTTGTAAAGGGCAATGCTGTATGCACTGAGGTCAAGGGTTTCGCTGCCCGCATTGTAAAGCTCCAGTGCTTTGTTGTTGGAGGAGCCCTCTATGTACTCGGAAAAGAAAAGTTCGCCGCATCCACCACCTGTGTCCACAGGCACGGTGGGTTCTGAATTCAAAATCAATTCCAAAACCACGGGAAGGTGGTCAGAGCTTTGGTACAGCGCAGAAATCACCGCCGGCGGCGCTGAATTGTTGACTCCGTTGTTGACACTTTGGTTAAAGTGAGCACCATCATTCCCGATTGCTTTGTAGGAACCGCTGTTGTAGCGGACGTTGCCCGTGGCATCCAGGATGTTCTCAGATAGAAGGATGATGTCAAACCGGTCGTCGAGCCCACCGCTTGCCCCGCCACCAAAGGAGGTACTCCGCGTGCTTTGTGTGTGGATGTCATCAAAAGCGATGTTGTTCGACCAGCTGCCCGGCCTGTTGATCGGGTCTTCAAAAAGGACGGGCGGATTGTTGAGAAGGGCCTGGTATCCGTTCTCAAAGCTGTCGTAAAAATTCAGGTCACCACCAAAAACCACATTCCGGCCTGGCGGGCGGGTGTTAAGGTGTGCTTTTAGGTTGAGGATAGCGGCCTCCCGTTCCGCTTCGTTCGTTCCTCCGGCCGCGGCTTTTAAATGCGCTACGTAGAAGTCTATGAATACGGTATCTCCGGTTAAACCATCAACCTGGAAGAGCTCATATTCGTTAATGTCGCGAAGCCCGGTCAGGATTTCATCCTGCCCCAGCAGCGACAACTTATCGCTGCGGTAGAAGCACATATTTTGGAGGTTGTTTTCGCTGCTTTGATTGGCTACGTAGTTGGCTCGCTGGTAAGGTCCTGCGCCAAGGCCGTTGAGGGTAGCCAGCAGTTCATTCGCGCCGGAAACGCTATTCAATTCGCACACGAACAGTACATCTGGCCTGACATAATCAAAGATGCGCTCCATGGTATCCTGCCTGTTCACTGCCCCGCCGTCAGGGAAGTTCAAGAGGTTGTAGTACATAACTTTAAGGGTGTCCTGTGCCTGAACAGGTCGCGTTGCTGCAACAAAGAGAATCAGCAAAACGAGGATGGAGCGGTGGAAAGAAAACATCAACACAAGGTAAGGCAAATGCGGCGCTCTTCTTGTCATGTTGTGGATAAATTCAGGGCATTGCTGAATACCCCATATCCTGCGCTAGCTTGCCAAAATCAGCGTCGAATCCTTTTATTGATGGCAAACAGCTCGTCGTCCACTTGCCCATCCCGGTCATAGTCCACCAGGCTGCTAAACCCGTAAACGGAGTCGTTTTTCTGAACCCAGGAATGCCGAATGGTTTCTTTGCTGGGCACAAGCCTGTGAATGAGCAAAGAATCCTGGCCAAACATTTCAAAATATCCCGATGTCTCGGATCGAATGCTCCCATCCGGCTCACGGTACACCGCTGAGTAGGTATAATCCATGTTGAATGTGGTTTCAATAGGCAACAATCCCATCACTGCTACCCAATTGTTCCGCTTGGCCTGAACTTCTGCAAAGCTGTCAGCAATGCCATAGGCACTGTGCAATCGGACGGTAAGTTCTTCTGACTGCCAGGTGCCCACCAGCATTTCTGCCCCAGGGTACTTTTTAGGAGCTGCTTTGGGCTGGTCAGCGCAGGATAGCACAAGGACGGCGAGCATAGAGTAGACAAAAAGAAGAGGAAAGCGAGTGGATCGAATCATTAAAAGAGGGGTTTTGCGCTTCGGAGCCGAAAATTCGGCATTTCTGCCGGCAAATGGAGCAGCCGCGCAAAACAAGACTTGCAATTGTTTGTTTAAGTTTTTGTAGCTTTACTTAAACAAAGTACCCGGTGAAACCCAACTACTCCATCCGCGATTTAGAACACCTGTCTGGAATTAAGGCACATACCATCCGCATGTGGGAGCAGCGCTATGGTATTTTGAGTCCAAACCGGAGTTCGACCAACATCCGTTCTTATTCTGACGAAGATCTCAAGGCGCTGCTCAACATTGCAGTACTCAATCGGCAGGGGGTAAGAATCTCCCAAATCGCCGGCATGAGCCCCAGGGAAATTGAAGCGAATGTTGAGCAGGCGGCCATTGTAGAAGGAATTCCGGAGGGCCAAGTGGATGCACTGGTTCTTTCCATGATTGATCTGGATGAGGACCGCTTCGAAAAGATTGTCAACACTTCTACACTCCGCATTGGGTTTGAAGAAACCATGCGCCATGTCGTGTTTCCATTCCTGAGCAGAATAGGCGTGATGTGGCAAACAGGCTCAATAACACCGGCTCATGAGCATTTCGTCACCTGCCTCATTCGGCAGAAGCTCATTGTGGCTATCGACGGTCAGTACGCCAAGCCAAGTGCAGAGACCAAAGTACTTATGCTGTACCTCCCAGAGGGAGAATGGCATGAAATCAGCCTTCTTTTTTGGCATTACGCCCTGAAAAAGAGAGGCCACAGGGTCATTTATTTAGGAGCCAGTGTTCCCTTCTCTGATCTTGTGAGCGTCGGCAAAGTCCGGGATTTTGACTGGTTGTGCATGATTGGTACAACCCAACCTTCCGTATCGGACCTGGAGAGTTACCTGCATCGTCTCGGGGATGCTTTCCCGGGCAGAAACATTGCGGTAAGCGGTGCCCGTTTTCGGGATTTCCACGGTCGAATGCCCACAGGAATTCGCGTTTTGGATGGGGAAGAAAGCATGATGGCTTTCATTGAATCACTTTAGGCGCTTGAAGGTTGTTTAACCTTTTATAAAAAATGTTAAACAAAAGTTGGTCAAATCCCCAAATAGGATGTAGATTTGAAAGGCCAATCAACTAAACTCAAGCTGCACGCTTAAATCTTCGTCTTATGCAATCCTCAGAATTCACCCAGTCTATCCGGAAGCACGACTCTCCGCTGACCGCTTATGCGTATAGCCTGACGCGCGATTACAACAACGCGCATGATTTGTTGCAGGAGACGTATTACCGCGCCATTGCCAATCAGGAGAAGTTCTCGGACGGAACAAACCTGAAGGCATGGCTGCTGACGATCATGCGCAACATTTTCATTAATGATTACCGCAGGCGCGCCAAGCACGCTACCGTGCTGGACAAGACAGACAACTTATACCTGATCAATTCTTCTCAGGAGTTTGTTAGCAATGAAGCAGAGGACACCTTCGTGATGCAGGATCTTCAGGCAGCTATCAAAACCCTTTCCCCTGAGTATCGCGTCCCTTTTCTGAAGCATTTTCAAGGCTACAAATACCAGGAAATTGCCGAAGAATTGCGCCTGCCGCTGGGAACCGTGAAGAGCCGCATCTTTTTTGCCCGCAAACAGCTGAAAGACTACTTGGAAAGCATTGGATTTGAGCGTTAACTGAGGCGCACGTGCTAAGCTCGTTGAGTTTGATCCGACAGTTTGATCAAAATTTCATCTCCAAAAGCCACCGCCTCTTCCTTCGCTTGAACCCCATCGGGGTGCCCATCTAAGCGCTATCCACAAGGTTTACCCAAACGTTAACACCCGAGTTTACCCCCGTAAAAGAGGTTGTGATAGTTGGGGCGACCTACAGGAAAAGAGGTTTTTACGGATTCCCATAACTTAACCCTCCAAGAAAGAACCGAACTATTCGGTTCTTTCTTTGTTTTGCCCCGAATGAAATCGAAACTCTTGCTGGTTTTGGCCATTATGGCTGGCCTTGGTGTATATGGTCAATCTGCTGTCATCATAGGTTCTGTCCTGGATGAAACGGACAACCAAGGCATCCCTTTTGCGAACGTCATCATCCAGGGAACAACCATTGGTGTTGCAACGGACATAGATGGTAATTTTCGCCTGGAGAATTTGGAGCCCGCTCTCTACAATCTTGAAATAACCTCAATAGGATACAAGCCCTCGCTGGTTTATGAGATTAGAGCCTATAACAACCGCGAACAACGTGTTGATGTGCGGATGTCGCCCGATGTACAAATGTTGGAAAGTGTCCAAGTCAGAGCCAACCCATTTAACAAGACCGCAGAAAGTCCGGTTTCCCTGCGCACGATTGGCACCGAAGAAATACAGCGAAACCCCGGAGGGAGCCGGGATATTTCAAGGGTCATCAGGAGCTTGCCCGGGGTAAGTTCAACCGCCTCGTTTAGAAACGATATCCTGATTCGCGGCGGTGCTCCCAACGAGAACCGCTTTTTCATCGATGGGGTAGAAGTGCCCAACATCAATCACTTTGCAACCCAGGGCAGTTCTGGTGGCCCTGTAGGTCTGATTAATGTCGATTTTTTGCGTGAAGTTGATCTGTTCACTGCCGCTTTTCCAGCTTCAAGGGGCAACGCATTGAGTTCGGTGTTTGACTTCAAATTCCGGGAAGGGCGCACCGATCGATGGGGGGCTACCCTCACGACCGGTTCGTCCGACGTCGGAGCTACGCTTGAGGGGCCGATAGGCAACACGGGCAATATCCTTTTCAGCGCAAGGCGGTCCTACCTGCAATTCCTGTTTAAGGCGCTGGAATTGCCCTTTCTGCCTACCTACAATGATTTTCAGTTCCGCTATAAAGTCAAGATTGGGGCTTCCAACGAGTTGACGGTGTTGGGCATAGGCGCTATTGACCAGTTCTCGCTAAACCTGGTGGCTAACGAAACAGAAGACCAGCGCTATCTGCTCGATCTGTTGCCGGTAAATGAGCAGTGGAATTACACCATTGGAGCTGTCTTCAAGCACTACCATAGTAAAGGATATGTAACGGTTGTCGGTAGTCGAAACATGCTAAACAACAGTGCGGTCAAGTATGCGGGCAACGATGAATCCACCCAGGACAATTTAATCCTGGACTACGATTCTCAGGAGATGGAGAATAAATTCCGCTTGGAGAACACCAGCCGGCTGAACGGGTACAAGGTCGATGTCGGCGTGGCCTATGAATATGTTCGCTACACCAATGAAACCTTCAACCGGGTGTTTGATGCTGCAGGCCCCCTGACTGTTGAATTCTCTTCCGCCTTGGATTTTCACAAATACGGTTTCTTTGCGCAGGTGAGCCGTTCCTTTGCAGCAGATCGCGTGACGTTAGCTGCGGGGTTACGCGCTGATGGTGCATCATACGGCGCAGCGATGAGCAATCCGCTGGATCAGCTTTCACCACGCGTTAGCGCCAGTTGGACGTTTGCCCCCTCGTGGAGCCTGAACGCAAATGCCGGACGCTATTTCCAGTTGCCGGCATACACTGTTTTGGGCTACCGCGATGAGAACAATACCTTAGTGAACCGCGATAATGGAGCCAAATACATTCGTGCAGATCATTTGGTTGCGGGCCTCGAATACAACACGGCGTTTAACAGCCGGGTAACGGTGGAAGGGTTCTACAAACGCTATGCAGACTATCCCTTCCTGATCCGTGATTCTATTGCCCTGGCTAATCTGGGTGCGGATTTTGGGGTCATTGGCAATGAACCTGTTTTGCCCATCGGCGAAGGAAGAGCCTATGGTATTGAGTTTATGGCCCAACAAAAATTTTATAAAGGATTTTACGGAATATTTGCATATACTTACGTAGTATCTGAATTCGAAAACAGTCGCGGTGAGTTTATCCCATCCTCCTGGGATAACAGAAACATCATCAGCCTGACAGCCGGGGTTCGGTTTAAACGAAACTGGGAACTGGGGGCTCGTTTTCGCTATGCAGGAGGCTTGCCATACACGCCTTTTGATGTGCAAACCTCCTCCTTGATCAGCTCCTGGCAGGTAAACAACAGTGGCGTCCTGGCTTTAGACCAGTTAAACAGCCTCAGGCTGGGTGCCAGCCACGGACTGGATGTACGGGTAGATAAGAAGTGGTCGTTTGAGCGCTGGAACCTGAACCTCTACCTGGACATTGAAAACTTGTACAATTTTCAATCGCCTCAACCGGGCTTCCTGATACCGGAAAGCGCTCCGGACGGAACTTTCCTGGTAGACCCCGCCGATGATCAGCGCTACCTGCTAAAAGAGCTTGAAAACCAAAATGGGACGGTGCTTCCGACTTTGGGCATCATCATCATTATTTGAGTGCGATTTGAGCGCGGACTAGAGCACAATTTGAGCACGATTTGATCGCGATTTGATCGCGATTTGAGTACGCGCGGGACGGATGGAAGGTGGAGCAGGCTCAGGACTTTTTTACTCCTCCTGCAACACGCCGGCATTGACCCACCCAGTCTTCCCGTCTGATCCGGCCGGGTAGAATTTCGATGGCATCGTTTACCCTTCGCACCTGATCATCGCTAAGTCGGGCAATCTGGTCGTAGGTGCGTATGCCAATGTTCTTAAGCCGCTCCGCCAGATAGGGACTGATGCCCTGAATGCGGGTCAAGTCGTCGAGGTCATCTGGAGGCACTTCGCCTGTAATGGCTATGCCAATTTCTTCCAGGAAGCGCAGGTCATCCGCACTTTCCCGGGGTTTTCCGAGCAAACCTAGGGCAATGCGGCGTTCCAGTTCCACGTGTTCGTACTCGAGCAGGTCGTAGCGATCGCGGAGCGCCATGTAAACTTCTGGATCGACTCCCGCGGCAATTCGCTCCCGCAATTCTTCAATTCTGCCTGACGTCTTGTCAAGCGCTTCCTGACTTTCCTGCAAGTTGGCCTTCAGTGCTGTTAATTCGGTTTCCGACTGCTGTTGACGGCTTCTGGAGGCGTACAATGCGGTGAAAAGCCCGATGCAAAAGGCGCCGAAAAGGCCGCAGGCTAAAAAAATCAATTCCAGGGTCATAGGAATACGAATAGTATGCTGAGCTAGCGAATGAGAAGTTCTACCCTGCGATTTGCTTGCTGACCCGGGCTGCTGTTGTTTTCACCGATCGGTTGTTCCTCACCGGCGGAATCCGCTTGCAACCTGTCCGGAGCAATTCCCAAGTCGAGTAACCGCTGGCGGACAGCAGCGGCTCTTGCCGCTCCCAACCGTTGGTTAAACCCGGCACTGGAGATATCGCAGGTATGTCCGGTAATGCATACGGATTTTTCCGGATGTCGGTTCAGGTATTCGCTTAAATTTTCAAAGAATGCTCTGGTTTCGGGGTCATCGGGCAGGGAACTGCTGCCGTAGCCAAACTGCAGATGCCGGGTAAGCAACATGCCCCATTCGCCTGAACCGGCCGCTGGGAGCTCCTTTCCTACATTCGCTTGGGCAAAAGCCGACCAAGCTACGGGAAAGGAAGGGGACCAGGGGACAGGGTCATCAGCCGCGAAAACCAGATGCGCATAATCAGCGTCTCTCAGCGCCTCATCGCTGACCTGGCGGAAAACAAAGGTGCATTGGGCAGGTTGGATGCCGTGCCCAAACAAGGCCTTGCGCACCGCATTGCCGCGGGAAACTGCCGGGTGAAGGAGCCTGCCCGGAGATGAAATGGATGGTGCCTCGGAGGCTGTATAATTACAGAAAACAATTATGCCAGAGCCGGGCAGAGCAGAAAGCCGCTGGGCCCAGTTTTCTAGCTTCGCTGAGGCTGCGGGGTCGGGAAGCCATGGCGCTGTTGCTTCTGTGCCGGGCGTCAGACGGAGGCGCTCATTAATAGGCAATGGCGAAACCGGCCCGGTATGGTCCGAGTTAAACGCCGGGTCAGCAGTTTGATCGGTTTGTTTGAAGGACTTTTCATCTGCCTTCGGTGGCCGGTCCATGTCGGGAGTTTCTGTGTAGGGTCCAGATGCCATGGAGCCCATAGCTAACCCAGCTTCCCGGCCATCCAGAAACCAATTTTGGTAGAGGACCAGGGTTGCGGCACTCCAGATCAGAAAAACGAGAAAACCGGGTAAAAGAAGACGCATAAGGAAAACGGCAAGCGGCACAAATGACGCTGATTTGGGTGGCACAGACTGCCCGAAACGGCCGCTGTACTCAAAAGAGGGGAGCAATTGTTCCGTGCTGTCTTGCGTGGTTATCAGGTAGCTGCACCAAGCGGCTTAAAGTTACGCTTCAGGAGCATTTCGCTTTTTCAAAGCAAGCTCGAAACTGATTTTTTTATCCGCTTTTTTTGCACAATCTCCTTGCATAGAAGGATGGAAACCTGCTAAGGAGTCCCCGATGGCTACCTTTTGAAGGCAAGCATTTTGGGTGGGCTAAAAAGCCTGGATTAATCCCTCAGGTTTTTCAAAGTTGCCTTATATTTGCATTCCTCGTTCGGATTTTGGGTAATTAGCTCAGTTGGTTCAGAGCATCGCCTTGACAGGGCGGGGGTCACTGGTTCGAATCCAGTATTACCCACTGCAGCAGCATCAGGCTGCTCCCCACCAAATCCTGCAACAACGGGCCGTCTGACCAGGACGGCCCGTTGTCATGATGGGAGGGTTATATCAGGAGGAGCGCCCTTATCCGGAAAGGCAACTCGCTAACCGACGCAACCTTGAGCTAACCACAACAGCCTTGAGCTAGCAGGGGCAGCCTTGAGGTAACCGGAGCAGCCTTAAGCCAGCCCGTCGTTTGCCCAGACCCTACAGCGGGTTTTCAGGGCACGAGCGAATAGACTTTCCAATCGCTGTTTTGGCAAATGACCGGATAAGGCAATTGCACCGCGCTAAAGGTCAGCAGGTGGGTGATCCCTTCATTTCGCAATCCCTGACAGGCTTCAGGGCTGAGGTTTCGATAGAAGTCATTGGCCCATTGGTAGCGCTCCGATGCAGGCAGGTCCTGTTCCAGCGAGAGGCCGTAAAGGCGTTGAATGCGATCATACCAGCGGTGCATCGCAGCGCGGGTATGGACCAGCACTTTGTAGTCCACGTAGCTGCTGCGTTTGCCGTAAACCTTGAGCTCCGTGAAGCCAATCGGATGAGCAAAACAGGCATCGATGGGGGTTAGTGCCTCCGCTTGCAAACAAATATCCACGGCGCTGCCAAGAGCAGCCAGCGGGCGGGTGTCCCGCGGCACATTCAGCGGTACTTGGTCTCCAAAACAAAAAGCCAACACCAACGCAAAAAGAGCCAGAGCCGGCAAACTCCGGCGGAAAACCTGTTGCCAGCGGGGACTGATTGCCCAATCAGCCAAGGGCTGCATCCAGGCCGCGAGCGCGATCAAGCCAAAGAATTCCAGCCAAATGGTGACCTTGAATCCCTGCAGGGCCCCGGCTTCGGTGAGTCTTAGCCCCACAGCCCCCAACAGGTAGAGGCCACAAGCCAGAAAACTCAGGGCTATCCAATAGCCCAGCAACGGAGCTTGCCGCCTGAAAAAGACCCAGGCGCAAAAGGCAAGGCCCCCTTCCACCACCCAACTTTTGACCGACCAGGAAGGCGGCCAATAATGATGAGGGGCGCGGAAAACAAACAGGATGTCAAAGAAACGATCCGGGTCTGGCGGAGCTTCTTCTTCAAAGTGTAGGCGCAGAAAGAGGATCCACACGCCTGCTGTGAACAGCCAGAGGCCATTCGCCCCAAACCAAGTGGTCCAGGAAAGACCTGAACCGCGAAAAACGGCCGTTCGATGGGATACAAGCATCAGAAACAGCGCGCCGCTGGCCAGGCCATACAGTTGAATGCCCACGACCGGTTGCAGCAAGGCAACCGCTGAAAACGCCGCAAAAACCGGCCAGACCCGGCCCTGCAGCAACCACCAGATACCGGCCATTCCCAGTGTTTTGACCACATTGGACACAAAAAATGAATTGTACCAAAGCTCGTTGCCGCCCAGGTTGACGCCGTAAAGCGGAACAAACAAGACAAACAGCAGACCCCAGCGCAGCGCGTCATTTCGCACAAAAAGTGCGGCGATGCGATCCATAAAATGCAGCAGCAACAGCGAAAAAAGCAGGTGTCCCAAGAGCGAAACCAGCGGCAAATGCCCGGCACCCAGAGCCAGCAAACGCGAAAAAACGAAGCGCTCGTTGGGCACGTGCTCATGGATACCGCGCAGGTAAAAGTCAGTGGGATAAAGCGAGGGCTCGGCCAACATTTGCGCGTAAGCCAACGTCTGCATTTGATCATTGCGGCCGTACTCATAACCCCAGCGCAGCAGCATCAGTGCATAAAGCGAGGCCAGAAAAAATAAACGCATAGGCCCGGTCAGTGTCGGGCGCTCAACGGCATCAGGCGAAGGGCGGCATACGCCCCACAAGAGCTTCGGAACGTTGGCGAATGCACCAAGCGAAAAAAGTACAGCCAGCACGCAGCGAAGTTGCCAAATTTCGGCCGCATGCATGCCTGCGCTCAAAAGGATTGCCAGCGCCAGCGCCAAAGGGTCCAAAGGGCCTGGACCCCGTCTTTCCAGCCAATTTTCTTGCCCTCCTCCGGCTTGCGCGGTGCATAGTGGATGGGGACTTCCTGAATGGCTACACCAAGCCGCAGCAGTTTTGCAGTGACTTCCGGACAGAATTCAAAGCCCTGGCACTGCAGGGGAATAGCCTCCAGCACATCGCGGCGAAAGAGCTTGTATCCCGTAGGTTCATCCGTAAGCCGCGAGCCAAACAACATATTCGTGACCAGGGTTACGAGCCGGCCGCCGAGGTAAAAGCGCAAGGCGCTGTGGCGATGGTTGCCGGGATGGAGGATGCGCGAGCCGTAAACGACGCGAGCGGGCGCAGCGGATGGTTTGGCGCCCGATGCCATCGGCACAGGAGGCACAAAAGGGGCGAGGAGGGCCGGGTAGTCGGCGGGATCGTATTCCAGATCGGCATCCTGGATCAGGACCACATGGCCCTGGCAATGCGCAAAGCCCTTGCGCAGCGCAGCACCCTTGCCCTGGTTTACGGGCATTTCCACCAACGTAAATGTGGTTTGGGATTCCGATGCATCGGGCGTTTGCTGAGCAGCAGCCAACCAGGCCCGCAGTTGGTCAGGGGTGCCGTCCGTGGAGCCATCATCCACTACGATGACTTGCCGCCGCCAGCCCGGGGTAAGCGCAGCGTGCACCCGGTCCAGGAGCACCCGCACCGTGTCGCGCTCGTTGAACACCGGAATGACGATGCTCAACAGCGGAGAAGGAGGCAGGGGGCTGGGGGGAGGAAGGTACAACAGGCTCGCTAGGTAATTTGCAGAGAGGCCAGATAAGCGAGGGCTAAAATAAGCGAATACCCGATAAAGGCGGGGCCGTTCACGTAGGTCGAAGGGCGGAGTTTCAATACGCGGTAGTTGTAGGCCATCAGGAGCAGTTTATCCGCAAAATGCGCCAGGACGGTGGCCCATGCTACACCTTGCATGCCAAAAGGACCTACCAAAAGCAGACTCAGGCTGGCATTGAGGGCTAATTCAAAGCCGGAAATCCAAAACATAACTTTTGTTTTGCCAAGCCCGGTGAGCACCGTTTGGGGGAACAACAAACGCGGTATCAACAACAATAAATAAATATTAAAAACAGAATGCGAAGGGGCGAACTCCGGTCTGAAAACTTTGGGAAACCACCAATGGCTGCTCAGCAGCAAGGCCACTGAAATGGGGACAAATCGCTTGAGCATGGCCTGTGATCGCTCGCGGATTAACCGCAAAGCGGCAACCAGGTCATCTGCCACTTCAGCACTTGCAGCGGTAGAAAAAGCATTGGCCAGCAGCAACACCAGCGGCAACTCCCGGGCCCCGTAGCGGAACACGGCAAGCGCTTCCTTCCCCATTGCACCGGCTACAATAAATCCATCAAGATACACCGCTGTTCCACCCAGCAACAGACTCCCTGCCAGGGGAATGGCCGTGCGGCGAAGCGCGTTTCGGTTGGTTTGGTGGCTGCGCATTCGCCAAGCGGGTCCGAGCAGGCGCAACAACCAGAGCCAGCGCAACATGGCTGCCCCGGCCATGCCTGCAACGCAGTACTCCAAACCGTAGCCCAGGATTGGGGGCAAACCAACGGCGGCGAGTTGAAGCACAAACACCGCAATGCCGTAAATAAGCAAGGACCTGGATTGGTCGCGCAACAAATAGACGTATTCTGTGAGGTAAGCCGGGTTGTTGAAGAAAACAAAACCACAAAACAGCCCCCAAAGCTGTGGGGAGGAATCGTTCAAACCCAAAAGGCCGGTCCAGACGCCGGGAAACAGCGCCAGAACTGCCACCAACCCGGTATTGACCAGCATAGCGGAGCGGAGCGCTTCGCCGAGCAATCCAAGTTCCTCC
>WGOA01000044.1 GCA_016124275.1 Bacteroidota bacterium | reverse complement strand
TTTCAGCGGCGTTGTCCCAATACAGGTCAATCCGATTGCCCGTTGGAATGATTTTAACCTTAGGGGTAGCTGGCGGCTCCGGAAGAATGTAGCGGTCCAGTTCGCCATCGTTGTCCAGGTCTTCGCCCTCGTCAAGAATGCCATTGCCGTTCAGATCTTCGCCGTTGTAGGTGCGTTTAGCCCAACCCAGGTGATCAACCAACTCCAACCGGGCCTCCCTCGTGTCACGGGCCAAACCCACCGTGCCGGGTGCAGCGTTCTGTTTGGCGGCCACCAGCGCAAAAACTACATTGAAGGACTCCCCGGGCTCTACCGATTCCAAAGGTCCTGCTGAAATCAGGTTTGTCAGCCCACCGGTAGTGCTGGGATTAGCCAGGAATCCCGGCAGATCAGGATCAGCGAAATTCAACCCGCGCTTGAGTTTTTCATAGGCCTGGACGTCGTCGGCCGGGGCATTGTAGGGCGGTGCACCCGTTGAATTAAAAATCCAGAAGTTGCTGTGCACTTTAGGTTCCGGGTAGCCAGCGCCAATGACACCCGCAGCATTGCTGGGGTGAATAAACAAGTCGCGCCACTCAATGCCCAGAAACTGAACAGCGCCGTAGGAATCCGTGAAACCCGGATCGCCGTCGTTGTCGAATGCGTAGTTGGCCAGACAGGAATCTTCGTACCCATAGCCACCCTGGCTAAAAAATGCCGAGCCAAAATCAGTGGCCACGTTTACGTTTCGCACCACCAGATCCTGCCACATGCCCAAATACACCGAATCCCAGGTTTTGAGGCTCTCGTTGGTAATTTCATAGTTCAGCAACACAAAGAAATCTGCGAAGGAGTAATTCCAAGCATAGGTTTCCATATGCACTTGCGCTCCCAAAGGCTGGAGGTGATCAGAGATGAGAATAGACGTTCCAGGAATGACAATGTTCTTGTCGGAGAAATCAATGACCATGTCCTGATGGCTGATGCCATCAAAAGCAAAAAATTCAGAATTGGTCAAGGTGGAACGCTGGCGAATGCTGGCCCCTACTTCTGCACTAAACTCAAAACCGGCAGCTCCGGTGCTGTAGCCTGATGAGGCGTCCTGAGCAATGGTACTGACCAGTGTTTGGCCTTCAACCCGGGCACCCACCCACAATCCAGCTTCAAACAAATGTTCAATGCCTGAGTTAATGGGGTATTCCATAGAGGGTGCTCCCGAAGGATCATTGCGCACATTCGGTCGGCCCAACGTGCCAACGGTGGTCAGGTTCACCCCGAGGTTGCCAACTTCAACGGTGCGTTGTTCAAAGGAAGCCTGGCCAGACAAAGAAGCAGGAAGCGACAAAAACCCCGTGACTAAAATTGCGAAACCTGCTATCCGCAACCGAGCGGTTGCACGGAGAAACGCGGCTATCGCAGAAGAGCAAAATGGCAACATAAGGGCAAAGGTAGCCAGCCAACCGGCAATTTTGTGGCTCAAACGAGCGCGACCCCTGCTAAATTCCTTTCCTTTGCGCGGTAAACCTGGCTTATGTTGATAGCAATACTCCTCTTATGTCTCGGCCTTGTTGCGCTTGTGGGCGGCGCTGAATTTTTTGTGGGCGGTGCCGCCGGCATTGCACGGCGCTACCGCGTTTCTGAACTCGTCATTGGCTTAACCATTGTCAGCATGGGCACTTCGGCCCCGGAGCTCATTGTTAACACCTTTGCTGCCTTTCAGGGCAGTACCGGGCTTGCTTTTGGCAACATTATTGGCAGCAATAACTTTAACCTGTTTGTCATCCTGGGCATCAGCGGATTGATTACTCCGCTGGTGGTGCAAAAGCCCACCGTCTGGAAAGAGATTCCCTTTTCCGGCGGCGCGGCGTTGCTTCTTGCCATCCTGGTACTTGATTTTGGGCGGGATCCCGTAATCACCAGAATTGACGGATTGGTCCTGATGGTAGGATTTGGTCTTTTTCTGGCCTACGCCTGGCGGAGCATGAAGCAGGACAATGCGGCAGAATCACCTGTCTCCAGCCCAACGGAACCAGAATCTTCAACCAACGGATGGATGGACGTGGCAATGGGCATCATCCCCAAAAAATTCCAGGAGCCTTTGCTGCTCATCAGCGGGTTGGCCCTGCTGGTCGTAGGTGGCCGAATTGTTGTGGATCAGGCCATTATCATAGCTGCCACCATGGGAATGTCCGAACGAATTATTGGATTGACCATCGTGGCCATGGGCACCTCCTTACCCGAATTGGCCACTTCGGTCGTAGCCGGAATACGGGGGAAGGCCGACATCGCCGTGGGCAACGTGATCGGTTCCAACATCTTTAACATTCTGTTGGTCCTGGGACTAACCGGGGTCATCATTCCCCTGCCCTATGACCGCAGCTTCGATCGGGAGTTGCTCCTGCTGGGCATCGGCACCATTGCGGTGTTCATCATGATGTTCACGGGCAAGCGGCATCGGTTGGACCGCTGGGAGGCTGCCTTGTTAATTATTGGCTACGGCTTGTGGACGGGGCTGGTAACCTTCCGGGCTTGAACGCAGTGCACCAAGCTTCCGGGCATCGCTAAAAGCGCGCTGCTTTAGCTTTTGGTCTTGCGCTTGCGCTCATTCTCCTTCAGGAAGATTTTGCGCAGGCGAATGTTCTCCGGGGTTACCTCTACGTATTCGTCGGCCTGAATGTACTCCAGGGCTTCTTCCAGGCTGAACCGCACGGGCGGGGCAATCTTCATCTTCTCATCCGAACCTGAAGCGCGCATGTTGGTGAGTTTTTTGGTCTTGGTCACGTTGACCACCAAATCGTCCGCGCGGTTGTTCTGGCCAATCACCTGGCCTTCATAAACGTCTTCGTTGGCGCCGATAAAGAAGAACCCGCGATCCTGCAGGTTGTGCAAGCTGAACGGAATGCTCTTGCCTGTTTCCAGGGCAATCAACGAACCGTTCTGGCGCTCGGGAATGTTGCCTTTGAACGGCTGGAACTCGATGAAGCGGTGCGACATGACGGCCTCGCCCGCCGTGGCCGTCATCAGGTAGCTCCGCAGGCCAATGATGCCGCGCGAAGGAATTTGGAACTTCAGAATAGCGCGCTCGCCCTTGAGTTCCATCGACAGCATTTCGCCTTTGCGCTGGGTCACGGCGTTGATGGCCGTTCCCGAAACATTCTCCGGAAGGTCAATGGTCAACTCTTCAACAGGCTCGTGCTTCTTGCCGTCCACTTCTTTGATGATGACCTGCGGTTGGCCAATCTGCACCTCGTAGCCTTCACGGCGCATGGTTTCAATCAGAATAGACAAGTGCAACACACCGCGGCCAAACACCTGCCAGGCATCTGCTGACCCGGTATCTTCCATCTTCAACGCCAGGTTGCGCTCCAGCTCCTTTTCCAGGCGGTCTTTGATGTGGCGGGAGGTCACGAACTTGCCTTCGCGGCCAAAGAACGGGGAGTCGTTAATGGTGAAACGCATGCTCATGGTGGGCTCGTCAATCTTGATCTGGCGCTTGGCCACCGGGTTCTCCGGATCGGCCACCGTGTCGCCAATTTCAAAATCCTCCAATCCAATCAACGCGCAGATTTCTCCGGCTTCCACTTTCTCCACCTTCTCGCGGCCGAACCCTTCAAACACATAAACCTCTTTGAGGCGGTTGCGGGCAATACTGCCGTCGCGGTGAACGAGGGCCACGGACTGGCCGGCTTTGAGGCTGCCACTGGCCACGCGACCGATCGCAATTCGACCTAAAAAACTGGAAAAATCAAGCGAGGTAATCAACAACTGCAGCGATCCCTCCTCGATTTTCGGGGCCGGAATGAACTCCAGAATGGTGTCCATCAGGTAGGTGATGTCGCCTGTTGGCTTGCGCGGATCCGGACCCATCCAGCCCTGCTTGGCCGAACCGTACACCACCGGGAAATTGAGCTGATCCTCGCTGGCATCCAGGTTGAACATCAATTCAAACACCGCCTCCAGGCTTTCTTCAGGCGTGCAGTTCTCTTTGTCCACTTTGTTGATGACCACCACAGGCTTGAGGCCCAGTTCAATGGCCTTTTGCAGTACGAAACGCGTCTGCGGCATGGGGCCTTCAAAGGCATCCACCAGCAACAGCACACCATCGGCCATGTTCAACACACGCTCCACCTCACCGCCAAAGTCGGCGTGACCGGGGGTATCAATGATGTTGATCTTGTGGCCTTTATAGCGAACCGCAACGTTTTTGGCAAGGATAGTGATGCCGCGTTCGCGCTCCAGATCGTTGTTGTCCATGATCAGTTCGCCAGGCGTTTCGTGTTCGCCGAACAGCAAACCGGCGTGGAGCATGCGGTCCACCAGGGTCGTTTTGCCGTGGTCAACGTGAGCGATAATAGCGATGTTGCGGAGCATGAGCGGGGGCTTTTTTCAGGCGAAGGGCAAGGCTGCACAACGCAACGCAAGCCCGTCCATCAAGACATTCGTGAAATGGACGCGCGAAAATACGATTAATTCGCCACCTTTTCGCCTTTGGTTTCCCTTCCGGCGGCGCAAAGCACCCCCGGAAGGCCAAAATGCCTATTCCATTTGCTCTAAAACCCGCTCAGGAACAGCCGGTCAACGCTAAAATCCCTGTCCAAAGCCCCTTTAGGACTTGGCCCTTTTGACCGCACAGGTGTTAAAGCCCAGCAAGGAATACAGCGGGCAAACGCTGACTACACTGGTCAACAGGAAAACAGCAGAAAGGGCCAGGAGCACATAGGCCAAGGTACCGGTAAGGGTTCCTGTCAGGAACAATACTACCACGACAGCTGCAATGGCTGTGCGGACAATTCGATCGAGCATTCCCATATTCGCTTTCATCGGTTCTGGTTTTTAGGGTCAATTGCCCCGAAAAAACAACGGTGCAACATGGACAGGGTGAAGCTAAACCCCTTCTCCTGCCTGGTCAGTGACCCAAATCACTTCCCGGAGTGCGATTTTTGCTCCCATTGTTGACCCCTACAACCCTAAATGCATCTTTCTCATGGAATGGCTCAGCTTCTCCCCTTTCTACACCGCCCTGTTTGCCGTCATGGCTGTAGGCTTTGTGGTGCAGGTCTGGCGTGCATGGAACGGATCAGCTTCCTTGTTGGCGGGGCTGTTGGCCTAGATGCTGGCCAGTGCCGCCGCAGCGAGCAACGGTTTTTTCCTCCAAACTACTGTCCTGCCGCCGCGGTTTCTGCTGTTGGTCCTGCCGCCCTTCGCCCTGATTTTGGCTGTGCTGGCCACTTCCGGTGGAAGGGCTTGGGCCGCCAGAGCCAACACGGCGGAGTTGACCCGGCTGCACAGCGTGAGAATTGGCGTGGAAATTCTCTTTTACCTGCTCTTTTTGGACGGCTTCATGCCCAAAGTCATGACCTTTGAAGGCCGAAACCTGGACATGGTGATCGGGATCAGCGCTATGGCCGTGTATGCGTTTGGATACCGCAAAGCCCTCCTGCCCCACCGGGTATTGCAAGCCTGGAATATTTTGGGCATCGCTGTGTTGGCCGTTACCGTGTATCACGGCATCTTTTCGGCCCCCTTTCCTTTTCAGCGTTTTGGTTTTGAACAGCCCAATGTAGCGCTGTTGTACGCACCGTTTTTTTGGGTACCGAGTGTCATCGTACCGATGGTTATCTTCAACCACCTGGCGGCGCTGTTGCAACTGCACAGCAGCGCCAAATCAGCGCCATAATCCAAGCTATGCCCATTGCCTTTACCCTCAAGCTCGCTCCGGAAGTTGCCGGACAGGAAGCCCTGCTCCGCGAAGCCGTGGCCCGCGAAATGGACCTTTCGCCCTCGGCCATTTCTGCCATCCGGGTGCTGCGCCGATCGGTTGACGCGCGCAAACGCCCGGTGTGGATCAACCTGGAGTTATCTGTTTTCATTAACGAAACACCGCCAGAAGAACAACGCCCTCCCCTTCCCGACTATCCCGATGTGCGCAACGCCCCCGAAGTGCTGGTTATCGGGGCGGGTCCGGCTGGACTCTTTGCGGCACTGACCCTGCTGGAAGCGGGCTTGAGGCCCGTGGTGTTGGAGCGCGGCAAAGACGTGCGGGAACGCCGCCGCGACCTGGCGCTGCTCAATCGCGAACACCTCGTTAACCCGGACTCCAACTACTGTTTTGGCGAAGGCGGCGCAGGCACCTATTCAGACGGCAAGCTCTATACGCGCTCCAAGAAACGCGGCGACGTGCAGCGGGTGCTGGAGCTGCTCGTGGCTTTTGGCGCTTCGCCCGATATTCTGGTCAATGCCCATCCGCACATCGGCACCAACAAACTGCCGGAGATCATCACCAACATAAGAAATCTTATCATAGAGCGGGGTGGCTCGGTTCATTTCCATACCCGTGTAGAAGAATTGCTGTTTCACAACGGGGGAATGGCCGGCGTGCGCTGTGCAAACGGTGAACAATACCAGGCCCGGCAGCTGCTCTTGGCCACCGGCCATTCGGCCCGCGATATCTTTACCATGCTGCAGCGGCAAGGCATTGAGCTGGAAGCCAAACCTTTTGCCCTGGGCGTGCGGGTAGAGCATCCCCAAACGGCCATCGACCGCATTCAGTACCATCTTCCTGCCGGTGCTGAACGCGGCCCCTGGCTGGACGCCGCCCCCTACACCCTCTCCCGCCCCGTCCGCAAGCGCGGCGTGTACAGCTTTTGCATGTGCCCTGGCGGCATCATCGCTCCCTGCGCCACCGCACCGGGCGAAGTGGTCACCAACGGCTGGAGCCCGTCCAAGCGCGATCAACCCTGGGCCAATTCCGGAATCGTGGTAGAAGTACAGCCCAGCGACTGGCGCGCTTTTGCGCAATACGGTCCATTAGCGGCCATGCATTTTCAGGCCTCGCTTGAACAAGCCTGCTGGCGTGCCGGAGGCGAAACGCAGCGCGTGCCTGCGCAGCGACTCCCCGACTTCATCGAAGGCCGGCTATCGGCCACATTGGGGCCCAGCTCCTATGTGCCGGGCACAACAGCTGCTGCCGTGCATCAACTGTTGCCGAGCTTTATCAGCAACCGGCTCCGCGATGGCTTCCGGTATTTTGGTCAGGTCATGCGGGGCTTTATCACCGAAGACGCCCTGGTCCACGCTCCGGAAAGCCGGACCTCTTCACCCGTGCGCATCCCTCGCGACTCCACAACGCGCCAGCACCCGGGAGTAGCCGGGCTTTTTCCCGTCGGTGAAGGAGCCGGCTATGCCGGGGGAATTGTCAGCGCCGCCATGGACGGCATGGCCAGTGCGCGCGAGATAGCCGTGCTTTACGGCGCACCCAGCGCATCGCTGCCCAGCACCCCAAAGGCGTATTGAGCGCCCAAAGCCGCTTTGCGGTTTTTAACCAGCAGCTCTATTTGCTCTACCCTGGCGCCGATAAAAGCCATCTCCCGGGCATTAATCAGGAATAGCGAGCTTTCCCCACCGCTGAACAAAGCCCGCTCACCCGCCAAGAGGCTGCCTAAGTCGCGGACCGTTCGGTCGTAAATCTCAGCCAGCGATTGGGTGGCATCGACCGTATTGAGCTGCATTCTGGCTTTTGCGCCGAGTTCGGCTGTTTTACTGGTTAGCCGGTAGCTGGCCTCGTCAATCTTGAGGTTGGCCAGAGCTACTTCGCCCCGCGCCTGGCGCATAAACAAAGGAACACTTACGTTTAAACCAAACTTATAATTATCCACAGCATAGTCTTGCAGCAGTTCTGACCCGGTCGGCGTATTCAGCGCAAAATATTGCAAGTCTATGGTCGGTTTGAATTGTTCCAGCATCAGCCGCCTGTTCAGGTACAGCTGGCTGATCTTAATCTGATCCAACTGCAAAGCCGGGTGGTTCAAGGGCAGGGCGTCCAGCAAGCTCAGGAGCTGAGGGTCAGCGGGCTGTGCCGAAACTTCTTCCAAACCATTGGGTATGGTATTGACATCCAACTCCAGGGGCAATTCGCCGGAATCCCAGAGGTAAACACTGAGCCAGGCACTGGCATTGGCGTAGTCCAATCCGGCCTGTCCACGGCTGAGCAAGCGGCTTTGGACCTGAATACCAGCTTCCAGCGTATCAATGGATGGCCGGTCACCGAGCGCTGCTGCTTGCCGAACCGCATCCAGGCGCTGACGGGCCAGTGCTAGGGCCGTATCATAAACGGCCACAGCGTGGTAAGCTTTGAACCAGGACCAATAGGCATCGCCGGCATTATACAGGAGGTCGTTGAGCAGCAACTGGCGTTCCGCTACAGTGCCCTCTTCGTACAACTGTGCCTGTCGAAGCGCAGCGCGTCGCTCATCAATAAAAAGCCCCCGACCAAGCGGAACCGAAACGCCGGCGTAGTATAAGCCCCGGCCGGTTACTGTGTTCTCCGGGTTCAGGTACACCCCTTCGTTTTGCTCGTATGCCGCTAACAACTCGGCACCAAACCAAGTAGGAATTTTCAACCCACCCTTGCTCTGGCGGTAATACTGCGTGCCGTCGTCATACTTGCTGGCCAGATCGAGGAGCGCTTCCGGGTCAAATTTTCCGCGCGCCTTGCGCACCGCGGCCTGGCCCATTTCCGGTTGAAGCTCGGCCTGCAAAGCAAGCGGATGTTGCTCCAGAACCTGGATCATGAACTGCTCAAAGCCAAATACCGTCCGCGCTGCTTCCAGCGTATCGGCGCCTTGTTGGGCGCTTGCTTCCGAGGGAAGGAGCATTCCCGCAACCCACAACAATGCAACGGCGACGGAATGGAATTGCCTGGCCAGAAAGTGCCCTTCGCCTGCCCAAAACACCTTAAATAAGGAGCGAGAACGCTGCCCGGAGCGGCCTGTGCATTTTCCCCAAACCGAATCTTTTCTGGTCATTTAAGGTCCAGCTTTGGGGCCTCTTCCTTCTGCCCTATCTCAGAACGCTTGTAGTAATCGGGGGGGAATCCATTGATCTTTCGCCACATTTCGTACCAAATGGCTACATCTTTTAGCAGCACCATGTTGTTGGTTCCCGCACCTACACGCAGCGCATTGGGCCATTCGTGGTCGTTTGGGTCAGGCACCACCAACACCCGGTAGCTTCCATTGGGGCTCATAAAATTATCAATGGCGAAAATGATGCCCCCGTAGGTTCCATAGCTGGTATTGGGCCATCCCGAAAAAACAATGGCCGGCCACCCATCAAACTGCAAACGAACAGGCTGACCCTTCTCCATCAACGGCAGGTCAATCGGTTTGATGTACATCTCCACGGCCAGATCGTAACGCGCCGGCATGATGCTTACAATTTCTTCCCCTTCCTTTATAGTTTCTCCCAAACCGCTTTGTATAGCCTTTGTTATGTAACCATCCTGCGGTGCCGTAATGTAGTACAGGTCATTGCGCACCGAATAATTCATGTACTGGTTTTGCAGTTTGGTCACCACCGCCTCAGCGTCGTACATGCTGGAAAGCGCTGTGTACTTTTCTGATTCCGCCTTTGCCACCCCGTCCCGGTATTGCGCTTGAATGGACAAAAGCTCCACCTGGGCATTGATGACTTCGTTTCGACTGGTCAGCAGTTTGTTCTCTGCCGAAATCAGCGATGCCTGCGCCTTCTGCATAATCAGCTTTCGGTTCTCCAAATCGGTCAGCGATTTGAGGCCGTTGCGATGCAGCTCTTCCATTCGTTTGAACTGTTCGGAGGCAATGTCAAACTGGATCACCGCCGCCTGGTAATCCATGCTGTCCGCGGCAACTTTCAATCGAGACTGCTGCAGGTAGTTGCGGGCCTGCTCCAGCTTCAAGTTCCCAGTCTGGACCATGGCATCAATTTGGCTGTCCAGCGCCTTGACCTTTTCGAAATAGGCGCCCACAGACATCTCCTTTGCGTTGAGTTGTTGCTCCGTGCGGCTTAACAATTGAGGGTCAAAATATTCATCTTTTATTTCAGAAATGAAGAGGATCGTATCTCCCTTGGACACGAAATCACCTTCCTGGACATGCCAGGACTCAATCCGCCCTGCAAGGACAGAGTGTATGGTTTGCGGCCGTTGATCCGGCTGCAACGCCGTCACATAACCGCGTGATCGAACGTTCTGGGTCCAGGGAAGGAACAGAATGACCATAATAATAACAAAAAGTATGGGGACCCAGCGCATCAGAATCCTGCCGGACTGCATCGCCTCCACTTTGGCCAGCGAGGGAAAGTCCGCGCGGTTGATGTAGGCCCCTACTTTGTTCCTGGAAATATTAAGCATGGCCTGGTTATTGATCTATTGAGCTTTGGCCTGACAGCGGAGAAGTTCCGGACTGATTCGAAATCCGGCCTTGTTCCAAACGGAGGGCTTTTCCGCACAGTCCAAGCAGCAAAGGATCTGAAGCAGAGATAACCAAGGTCCACCGATGCTGGGAATCCGTTAGGAACCGCATAATTCGCTCGCGATCTTCAGCGGCAATTTGTTCAAAGGGATCATCGATGAGCAGCAAGCGGGGTTTGTCGGCAATGCTTCGGGCCAACAACAATTTCTGAACGGTACTTCTGGGCAGTTTTTTACCTTGCGGATCCAACACCGTATTGTACCCATTCGGAAGACTGCGCACAAAATCCTCCAGATTCATGTGCTGAACGGCCCATTTTACGTTCTCAAGCGTAGCGTCCTTGCGTCCCATCGCGATGTTCTCGAGCAGGGTTCCCTGAAACAAATGCTCCTGAATGAGGCAATCCCCAATCTGGCTGCGGAGGGCCGTCAGGTCCAGGTTTCCTCTGGGCATACCATCGTAAGAAAGAGCGCCGCTATGAGGCTCATAAAGACCCGCCAGCATATTGAGCAACGTGCTTTTTCCCGAACCGTTCCCACCCATAATCAGCAGGCGGTCGCCTGGAGCAAGCGATAAGGACAAATTGTCCAAAACAGGTCGAGTCTGATCGGGGTAGGTAAAGCTTACCGCCTCCATTTGAACAGACAAGCCTATGGGTGAATCAGGCAAAACGATGGATGCTGAAGAGTGGGGTTCCAACTCCAGATCGGTTACCTGACCAACTTTTTCTAAAGCAGTGAGCACATCGTACACCGTTTCCATGGTTTGAACCAGCTTTTCCACCGAAGCCAAAATGAGCAGAATGATAATCTCTGCTGCCACAAACTGCCCGATGTTCATCTGCTGGTCCATGACCAGAATGCCCCCCAGGATCAACAAACCGGCGGTTACCAGCGCTTTAAAGATGACCATTAACCCGTACTGCTGCACGAGCACCCGAAAGTGGTTCTCCCGCTCCCGGAGGTAGTCAGCAACATGTCCGTCTGTGCGGTGAAGCGGCAAATCGGTAGCGCCAGCAAGCTTAAACGTGGTTTGTGTGCGAGCCAATTCTTCCAGCCAGTGCACCACCTGATACTTGTGTTTGGATTCTTTCAGGCTGGTGCGCAACCCCCGGTTGATGGTAAGCCGAAAAACTGCGAAGACCAGAAACATAAGAATAACACTAAATAAAATGAAAAACGGGTGGTACAATGACAAGAGCAGCAGCCCGAAAATCACATTCAAGGTGGCCGATGAAAAGTCAATCAGCATTTTGGAAAGACCCTTCTGAACCGTAACAATGTCAAAAAAGCGGTTCATCAACTCAGGCACATAGTGCTTGTATAGCGCTTCCATTTTTACCCGTGGAATCCGGTAACTGAACTCGAAGGCAGCCCGGGTAAAAATTTTCTGCTGAAGGTTCTCGGTAATGCGCAACTGAGAAATCTGCAGCAAGCCGGTTAAGAGCACCCCTAAAACGACCAGGCCAATCAAAACAATCCAGGAGGTGGTCACTCTGCCTCCTTGAATCAGGTTAATTATCGCCTGAATGCCTAAAGGAAGGGAAAGGTTAACCAATACACTTACAACTGAATACGTATATACGTTCCAAATTTCTTTTCGATCAGGCCTTAATAAACGCCAGAAACGCTGCCCTGGAGTAAGGGGTAGCGGTACACCATTTGCCATTATTATAGTATTACTACTGAGGAGGCGAAATAACGCTATTTTTTAGAATGGCTTTACTTCAAAAACCGTGCCTATTCCAGGTAAAGTTCGCAATTCAAACCCTATGAACCGTGGAACAAATGAAATCAAGAATTTCCTGGGCAGGCAGGCCAAAAAATTTTAACGCAATTGGCTTTAATCCAGGGCAATCTCTTCGAACCAGTTGACCGCGGTCATTTCGCCTTTCCCGGTCAAAGCCCGAACTTTGCCCTGAATTTTTTCTGCCTTGTTCAACCTCAGTTACTGACCTATGCCACTTTCAGCTAATAAATTAAACATCAACATTATGGGTAGTACCCAGAGCAACTGGAAAGACTGGGTGCTGGAGCTTTCCACCCATTTGAAACCCGACCACATCCACTGGTGCAACGGCTCCAAGGAGGAATACGCTGCCCTTTGCCAGAAATTGGTCGAAAAAGGCACGTTCATTCCGCTAAATCCGACCAAAAGACCAAACAGCTTCGCCTGCTTTAGCGATCCCAGCGATGTGGCGCGTGTGGAAGACCGGACCTACATCTGCAGCCGTAGAAAGGAAGACGCCGGCCCCACCAACAACTGGATGGAACCCCGCGAAATGCGCGGCATCCTCGAAGGCCTCACGGAAGGGTGTATGACCGGCAGAACGCTTTACGCCATTCCCTTCTGCATGGGTCCGGTTGGTTCGCCCCTCTCCCGTTACGGGGTGCAAATCACCGACAGTGAATATGTGGTGGTCAACATGAAAATCATGACCCGCATGGGCTATGCGGTGCTGTCCTACCTGGATGAGAATTTCGTCAAATGCGTCCATACCCTTGGCGCACCCCTGAAGCCCGGGCAGGAGGATGTCAAATGGCCCTGCAACCCTACCGTCAAATACATTACCCATTTCCCGGAGGATCGTCTGATCATTTCCTATGGCAGCGGTTATGGCGGGAACGCGCTTTTGGGTAAAAAGTGTTTTGCCCTGCGCATTGCCACGGCTTTGGGCAAAGACGAAGGTTGGCTGGCCGAGCACATGCTGATCCTTGGGGTTGAAAGCCCGGAATACGAAAAAACCTACGTAGCTGCAGCATTCCCCAGCGCGTGCGGCAAAACCAACTTCGCCATGATGATCCCGCCCAAAGCCATGGAAGGCTGGAAGATCACCACCGTAGGCGATGACATCGCCTGGATTCACAAAGGCGAAGACGGGAAACTCTACGCCATCAACCCCGAAGCAGGCTATTTTGGCGTTGCCCCGGGCACCAATGTTAAAACCAACCCGAACGCCATGGAAAGCATTCGGGCCAATACCATTTTTACCAACGTTGCTGTGACTGCCGACGGTGATGTGTGGTGGGAGGGCATGACCAAAGAGGTGCCGGATGGCATGATTGACTGGCACGGAGAGCCCTACAACAAAAACAGCGACAAACCGGCGGCGCACCCCAATGCGCGCTTTACGGCACCGTCGCTCCAAAATCCGGTCATTGATTCGGAGTGGAACAACCCGGCCGGAGTGCCCATCAGTGCGTTCATTTTTGGCGGACGCCGCAGTACCGCTGTTCCATTGGTTTACCAGGCATTCAACTGGAATTTCGGCGTGTACATGGCCGCTACCATGGGCAGCGAAATGACCGCTGCGGCCTTTGGAGAACTTGGCAAGGTGCGCCGCGACCCCTTCGCCATGCTTCCCTTCCTGGGCTACCACATGGGGGAATACTTCAACCATTGGCTCCAGTTTGGCCGTGACCTGCCAAATTCTCCCCGAATTTTCGGTGTCAACTGGTTCCGCAAGGATGAAAACGGCGATTTCATGTGGCCCGGCTTTGGCGAAAACACCCGGGTGCTCAAGTGGATCATCGAGCGTTGCAAGGGCAAAGCTGCCGCTGTGGAATGCCCCATCGGCTGGCGCCCGCGCTACCGCGACATGGACTGGACCGGCCTGGAAAATTTCAGCCGCGAAGACTTTACCAAACTCATGGTCATTGACCGCGAATTGTGGAAGCAGGAATTGCTCGGACACGAAGAGCTGTTTGAACGCATGTACGACCGCATTCCTAAAGAATTCCTGTTCATGAAAGAGCTGTTGCTTTCCTCGCTCTGGCGCTCGCCGGAGAAGTTGGGGTTGGCACCGGAAGTGGAATAAGCGGCAACGCGCTGCAGCCCGCTGCAACGCGCTGCAAATCACTGCAACCCGCAGCAACCCGCTGCAGCTGGCTGCAACAACAGCGTACCGCACGAGGATAGCCCGCTTCCTTCCCGTATTGGCGGCCAGGGAGGCGGGCTACCTTTTTTCAAAGCGCTGCAGCAGTGCTGAGCGGTAATGGTCGCCAATGGGCAGGAAAGCTCCCTGCACGGAAACCCGCCCGTGCTCCACAAAATCTACCTTGTCCAGCGAGACCAGAAAGGACCGGTGAATCCGGGCAAAACGGGCTGCGGGCAGCGAAGCTTCAAAGCTTTGAAGGCTCTGTTGCGTGCGCAACGTAGCACCGGTCAAATGCAACGTCACATAGTCCCGGCTGCCTTCCAGGTAACACAGCTCTGCCAGGGGAACGCGAACCCATTTGTAGTCTGCGCGCACAAAAATCGGGTCCGTGCCCTCCGCTGAAACACCCAGTGCCGCAGGCTGGCCCAAACGGGTGGCCACCCGCTGTACGGCCCGTTCGAACCGCTCAAAAGAGACCGGTTTGAGCAGGTAGTCGACCGCGTGGTACTCAAAAGCCTGTAGCGAGTATTCTTCATAGGCCGTAGTCAGCACCACGGCAAGTTGATCCTGAACAATCCGAAAGAGCTGCATGCCGTTGAGCTCCGGCATCTGAATGTCCAAAAAGAGCAGATCCGCCTGTCCTTGCCTGATGAGATCCAGCATGGCGAAAGGATCCGTGCCTGCTGCAACGACCTGCAGCCCTTCGACCTTTTGCGCATAGCCTTGCAAAAGCCTGATTGCCAGCGGCTCGTCGTCAAGAATTAACGCGCGGATCACGGTTGCAGCGTGTTTTGAAAAGCGGCCCGCGGCCGGGGAATCAACCGTTGCAAAAAAGGAGGCAAATCCGATGGACGGGCGCTGCTTCCCTGCAGCGGAGCAATGGTCAAGTGAACCGAAAAAACCTGGTCGGTCTGGCTCCGTTTGAGCGCTGCCCGCGGCCCGTACAACAAGTGCAAACGCGTGCGGATGTTCTCCAGCCCTACCCCGCCCGTGCTGTCCTTGCTGACGGCTTTGCCTACCTGATTGCGCACAGAAACATGCAAATGCCCATCGCATTCCTGCACGCTGATGACCACCGCCGCAGTGAGATCACCGTGCTTGAAAACATTTTCTACAAAACAGAGCAGACTGAAAACCGGCAGCGAAACTGCCTGCAGGTTTCCCGCCCTTTGCACAACAATATTCAGGGCGAATGGATACCGCATTGCCTGCAACTGCAAATAGGGTTCCAGGCCGTCGAGCTCTTCCTCCGCAGTGGCTTCATGGGCTTGCGTGCGCAATTGCATGCGCGAAAGTGCCGTCAGCTGCAACAAGGCCTCCGACGCTTTGGGCGATTGCTCATGCACCAGCGCATACACATTGTTCAGGCTGTTAAACAGAAAATGCGGATTGATCTGGGCTTTGAGAAACTGCAGTTCGGCTTCGCGGCCGGCGGCACTCAGCGCTGCCAAGCGACGGCGATCGCTGGTGTGGGCATCCAAAAAATACAACAGGCTTCCCATAATGAGGTAAACAATGGCGTATTGCACATTGTCGGTGGTGTAATGGGCAAGCGAAGTATCCGGATGGTAATTGCCGCGTCCGAAGAGCAACGGATAGAGCATCTCTTCCAGCCCATAGCGGAAAGCGATGAAAAAGGGAACCAGGCCCAGCAATCCCAACACCAACAGGCCGTATCGCTTTGCGGGCAAACAGCGCTCCAGCACCCATCCTGTGAGCGCCAGCATCACGAGCATGTAGGCAGCTGCCGAAAGCTGAAAAATATTGAACATTTGTTCAATATAGAAATTGGGGCTGAACAAACGTTCAGAAAGGAGGGTCGGCAACCACAGTTTGTGCGCAATTAGCAACAAGCTGACGGTCCACCATTGGCGGCGGGTCATGGCTCCAATTTGGTGAAAAAATAAGGCAAATGCAGCAGTCCGCATTCAACTGTCTGCAAACGGTGCCATCCTGTCTGCAAACGCTCGAAGAGCGATTCGGTCCGTTCGTCGGTACTCCAGGAGCCTGTGAAGACAACGATTGCGAATTCGGTTCGGTGGGTTGAACTTGGCCTATACCGAGAAACGCGGTGCAGGGCCCCGCATGAAAAGTTGTGGAATCTGTCAACCTAACCCTTCAACCAACATACCCAGACCATGAAAAGCCGCAATCCTTTCGCCCACTTTGCTGTGATCGCCGCCATTGCGTTGACCCAGGCGTTGACTCAGGCGTTGTCAGGCCATGCCCAACCGCTGCCCGATCCCGATCAGTGGCTCGTGGCCGATGAAGCCCTTCCCTCGGTCATGCTCTTGGGAACGTTTCACTTTGCGTACTACAACCTGGATGCCCACAAAGTGGCGGAAGAGGACCAAGTGGATATACGCTCCCCAAAGCTGCAGGAGGAACTCAGGCAGGTTGTGGACCATCTCTTGCAGTTCAAACCCAACAAAGTAGCCATAGAAGCGGGTCGAAACACAGGTTACCTTATGCAGCGCTATCGGCAATACCAACAGGGTACCTATGTTCTGGGCCGGGATGAGCGCGAGCAAATTGCCTTTCGGGTCCTGGAAGCCATGAACCTGGACACGCTCTATGGTGTGGACGATAGCCCGCTGGTCTATTCGCTGTACGATGGCGCGGACTCCCTTTGCCTTCGACCTGTACTGGATACGCTGTTCGCCGATTGGGATTTCTCCAGCCCGGACGATCCGCTGAGCGCGCGCTATAAGGCTTTTTACGAAGCCAACGATCAGATGAGCCGGGAACTGCCCCTGCTGACTTACCTTATGTACCTCAATTCTCCCAAAGTGCTCCAACGCGGATTTGGCGCTTACCTGACCGGCGATTTTACCCTGGGCGAAACGCGGGGAGCTGACGCGCTTTCGATGCATTGGTTCAACCGCAACCTGCGCATCTTCCGGCATATTCAGGCGATCACCACCAGCCCAAACGACCGGATTCTGGTCATCTACGGCGCGGGCCATGTACAAATTCTGGATTACCTCTTTTCGTGTTCCCCGGCCTATCATCATGTTCCGTTGACAGCGCCGGGGCAGCGCCAGCGGTAAGCCGGGGCAGCGCCAACAGTAACAGCACAGGCGCGGCGTCAGCGGTAAGCCGAGGCAGCGCCAACCCTAAGCCGGGACAGCGCCAACGGTAACAGCACAGGCGCGGCGCTCATAGCAACCAGCGCCAACATTTGCGGGCCAACATGCCGCTATTCCAGGCACCATGCCTTATATTTATAGAATCAAAACATCTATTTTTTTGACAGTTGTGTTTTCATGCCACAGGTTGGTTCTGGCCCAAACTCCTGGCTATCAGGCGTATAAGTACCAATTACAGTCATTGGAAACTGCGCCCATTGAAATGCCGGACGGCACGCTTTACCTGGGTGTGCGCTCCGAATTTCTCGCGCCTCCCGATCATCAGTTTCGTATCCTTGAAATGAGTGCGTCTGGAAGCATCGTGGACAGCGTCACCTTGCCAAGTGAAGGTTGTCCGGCGCTGTTGCTGCCCGACGCAGGCGGACCACCCGACCGCCTCTACCTGACCGAGTACGCGTACTCCACATGGCCGCGAACGGGCGATTTGGAAATCTCGCGGCGCACGTACGGGGGCGACACCCTGTGGTCAACCCTGCTGACCAACATGGACGATATTGATGGCATCCGCATCTTTTACAAGGAAAACGGCAACACCAACATTGTGGCGCGTTGTTGGCCAGTGCACGCTTCGCCAGCCTATGATTCCATGGTGTACTTTATTGCAGAGCTGGGTCCTACCGGAACGTTGTTGCGGCAGAAGTACCTGCCGTACCTGAAAAACTACCCCAAAGCATTTGAAGCAACCCCTGATGGTGGCCTCATCCTGTTAACGTACGATGAGCCCAAGGAAAAGAGCTTTGTGTACAAACTGGACAGCAACTGGATGGAAGTCAATGCGGATACCTTGTACGACTTTTCGAATGGGGAATTGGTGGCGAATCCGGATGGCGGCTACCTGGTTGCCGGCACCTACTACAGCCTGGAAGGTTTTCGCGACGGCGTGCACATTATCCGTCTGGATGCCGACGGGAACCAGCTGTGGGAACGCTACCACGATCAAAGCAGCCGCTATGACCTGCGAAGTGCCGCAGTGGACCCCAATGGGGACATGACCTTGTTGGGTTGGCACAAAACAGTGCCGGGGTGGGGCCCTGCCGTGAACTCGTTGATCCACCTTCAGGCCGATTCAGGGAGCCTGGCCTGGGAACGCTACTTCCTGCCTGGTCACTACCACACAGGCCGCGGCATCACGCGGCTCCAAAATGGCCATTACCTCATCAACGGCGGCCTGGCAGACACCTGCTACCCCAGTTCGTTCAGCGGCTCTACCGAATGGGAATGCAGCGGGTCGAGTCTGTTTCTGCTCTGGACCGATTCGCTCGGAATGGTCGTGAACAGTTCGCTTTCGGGAACAGTGTTCGTAGACCGCGACGCCGATGGCCTTCCTGGCTCAGGTGACGACGCCTTTCGCGAGCGGATGGTGCAACTGAACGGTGGGGAATTGCAGGTACTGACCGATTCTGCCGGACGTTACTCTATGCCGGTTTACCTCGAAGGGCCTGCCCGGCTCCAGGCGGAAGTGCCCGACTATTTTGTACCATTCGCCCCCGCGCCATTCGCCTGGTACGACCTGACCATTGACTCGCTGGGCAGCAACCGGGATAGCCTTGACTTTGCGTTCGCTGACAGCGTGGCCATCCGCGATCTGACGGTGAGCGGCTACACCAGCATTATCCGCGCGGCACAGGAATTTACCACCTACCTCTCCATCCGAAACAACAGCACGGATCGGGTTGATTCCATTCTGGTTCAGTATGACTATGACCCTAAAATGGCCTTCTTGTACGCAGATCACGCTGCCGTGGCGCTGACCGACTCCAGCGCGTCGTTTATGCTGCCCAGCCTTGGATTGGGCGAGTTCAAAACCATACATGTTCGTATGTTTTTGAGCGACACCATAACTTATCTTACGCAAGACAGTTACAAGGAGCGTTTGGAAGCCGGACCGATCGGCAGCGACTACACGCCTTTGGACAACGTGGATACGTTTGCAGCCTTTCCTGTCTGGTCCTGGGATCCCAACGATAAACTCGTCAAGCCGGAAGGTTCGGGCGAAGCGCATGTGGTAGCACCCACAACAGCGTGGCTGCACTACACCGTACGCTTTCAAAACACGGGCAGCGACACCGCGTTCTTCGTCCGGCTGGATGACCCCATTGAGGCCAACCTGGATCTGGCCAGCTTCCAAATGCTCGGTGCCAGCCACGACTACCAGCTCCAATTGGTCAACAACCGCATGTTGCGTTGGACCTTCCCCGGTATTCGCCTGCCGGACAGCACGGCAAACGTTGAGCAAAGCCAGGGCTTTGTCAGCTTCCGGCTTCGCCCGCAAACCGATCTTCCCAACAACACCCGCCTGGAAAACGCCGCTGCCATTTACTTTGACTTCGACCCGGCCGTGCACACCAACACAGATTTTGTTACGTTATGGGAACCCGCACTGGGAACGGAAGCCCTTCCCCCAGCGGCAGATGGCGGCCTGACAATAAGACCAAACCCGGCCAGCGACCTGGTCCAGATTTTTCTGGATGCCGGCTATGAAGGGCAAACCCTGCAGCTGCAACTTTTGGACCTGACCGGCAAGACCCTGGTGCAGCAAACCCAACGTCCTCCTTGTACGCTGGATGTGTCCATGCTGCCCGCTGGGCTGTACCTGCTGCTGGTTCAGGATCAGCAGGTGGCTGTCCTGGGCCGGGCAAGGGTCATGGTACCCTGACCTGCGCGCCGTATCTTAATGGCCAACGTGTTTTCCAGAAAAGAACAACGCGCAGCCCTTCAACAGTTGGGCCTGACGCTGCAACTGCACTATTTGGCCTATTGCCTGCACGGCAAAGGGGAGGATTTGCACCGTTGGCGCATTGCCATGAAACGGGTCCGCGCCTTCCAGGCGCTGTATGCCCTGAATACCGAGCGCAAACACGTTCGAAAGGTGCTGCGTCCGCTGCGGCGGCTTTACCGACAGACCGGTCTCATTCGCCAGTCGGCGCTCAATGCTGCCGCCCTGAAACGGATGACTCCCGAGTTTGAAGGCACAGAAACAGCGGACAAAGCAAGCCCCGAGGCAGCGCTTTTGCGACAATGCGATCGGGCCAATCATTGGGTACGGCAGTACATTCAGCTGCTTCGGAAGGCGTCGCGCTCATTGAGCAACCGGCAGCTGCGCCGGCATTTTAGCGGCATGGTCAGGGATTTGGACAAGAATTTTAGGCGCATGCACGCCGTCGAAGAATTGCACGACTGCCGCAGGGTGATTAAACACCTGATTTACCAACACCAGGCCCTTCCGGAGCACATTCAGAGAAAAATGACGCTGAAAGTTTCCTACTTGCAGGAAATTGAAGAGGCTATCGGCGCATGGCACGATGCGGCATTGGCCCTGGAATGGGGTGTCTCGCAATCGCTTCTCGACCACGCCGTCCTGACCCGCTTAGAGCGCGAATCGGCTGCGCTCCTGGAGCAGGCCCTGAAAAAAACCCGCAATTTTAAAACGCGGGCAAAAAGCCACGGAAGTCAATAAAGTCATGGTTATTAATATTCTTATTAAAGTAATTTTTAAAGAACCGCTGCTGTTGTTCTGCTGCCTGAGCGGATGCCTTGCCCCCCTCTTTGCGCAACCATTATCGGTGCCACAGCCTGCTGCGGCATTGGCCTTTGTTCCCATTAAGGTTGAAGACGTTACCATCCACCGCGACAGTTTCGGTGTGCCCCATATAGTGGGCAAGACCAATGCCGATGTTGCCTACGGTTTGGCCTGGGCCCATGCCGAAGATGACTTTGCCAGCATCCAGCACAACTTGCTTCCCGCTTCGGGCAACCTGGGCCGGGCCTTGGGCAAGGACGGTGTGCTGTTTGATTATGCCGTCAGGTTTCTGGCCATTGACCAATACGTTGCCGAGCATTTTGACCGGGATATTTCGCCCGAATTTTTGCGCATTTTAGAAGCGTATTGCCAGGGCCTCAACGACTTTGCCGCCCGCTACCCCGAACAAGTTTTGGTTAAACGCGCACTGCCCTTTACCCCTCGCGACGTGATTACCGGATACACGGTCAACTTGTCGCTGATGGGTGGGGTGGGCATGGCCTTGAAAGCCATCAACGACAACACCCTTGAAGCCATGTATGCCCCCAACAACAAGGGGTCCAACGCCATTGCCCTTGCGCCCGAGCGCACGGAAGATGGGGCTACGTGGCTTTGCATTAATTCGCACCAACCCATCGAAGGACCCTTCGCCTGGTACGAAGCGCATTTGGTCAGCGACGAAGGCATGAACATGTTGGGCGGTCTTTTTCCCGGGGCGGTCAGCGCCACCTTAGGCAGCAATGAAAACCTGGGCTGGGCGCACACCACCAACTACAACCAATGGGGCGATGTGTACACCCTGGAAATCGACCCCAAAAACAAACATAACTATCTTTATGATGGCGCATGGCGCGCCTTCAGCACCCGAAAAATCAAGTTGCACGTCAAGCTCGGGCCGGTGGTGTTGGGCGTAAAACGAACCCTGGAATTCAGCGAATACGGACCCGTGTTCCGCGCCAAACACGGGGTTTATGCGCTTCGGTTTCACGCCTATGAAAACATCCGCGCCGCCGAGCAGTGGCACCGCATGAACCTGGCGCAAAACCTGGCGGAATTTGAACAGGAGATCCAGCGCGAAGGCATTACGTCCTTCAACATTATCTACGCAGACAACCAGGGAAACATCTATTTCCAGAGCAACGGCGCCTACCCGCTTCGAAATCCGGCCCTGGATTGGACCACTCCGGTGGCCGGCACTTCTTCAGCCCACAAGTGGACCGAGCTTTTGCCCTATGAAGCTAAACCCGTCCTGCTCAACCCGGAATGCGGCTATGTGTACAACGCCAACAATACGCCGTTGGAAGCCTCCGGTGCCCCCTGCAACTGGTCGGGCGATTTCCCGGGTTTGCAGCGCTTTACCTACAACCGCGGGGAGCGCCTCAAAGCCCTGCTCGAAGCCCAGGAAGGACCGTTTAGCTGGGCTGATTTCCTGGCCATCAAGTTTGACAAAGCCTACCATCCGGACGGCCTTTTCCGCGATCGTTTCCGCGTCTTTTTTGACCTGGTGCCCGAAGAACATCCCGATCTGGCCGATGCTATCCGGCAATACCAGCGGTGGACGCTTAGCTCAGATTCATCCAGTACAACCGCAACCTTGCCTATGGTGACGCATTACTTTTTGGCGCGCAGCAGCAAATTGCCCTTTGCTTTTCTGATGATTCGCGATGAACCCGTGTCGGAAGCGGATGCCCTAAACGCCCTGGAAGACGCTCGCGACCTCCTGCTCAAAGGCTATGGCCGCCTGGATGTGCCGCTTGGGCTGGTGCAGCGCTACACCCGCGGCGAGGCCTCCTATCCCGCCAACGGAACGTTTGAAGTAGCCCGCGCAGCGGATGCCAGCCTGGTTAACCCCAAAAAAGGCCAATTCCGCATCAAAAGCGGCGACGGTTACCAGCAAATGGTCAAATTCCATCCGGACCGACCTGTGGAAATTCGCAGCATCAATGCCTACGGAGCTTCCGCTCATCCAGACAGCCCGCACTACACGGACCAAATGCCGCTCTTCGTCACGGAGCAATTTCGAACCATGACCCTGGACCGCGAACAGATTCAAAAACGCGCCAAAGTTTCCTACCATCCCGGAACGTTGAACTACCGTTAACCTATGTCCCCTGTACCCCACCCTCCTTTTCGCGAAGCGCTGCGTTTTTGGATCAAGCTCGGGTTCATCAGTTTTGGCGGACCCGCGGGACAGATCGGCATCATGCACCAGTATCTGGTGGAAAAAAAGCGCTGGATCAGCGAACAGAAGTTTCTGCACGCGCTCAATTATTGCATGCTTTTGCCCGGTCCGGAGGCGCAGCAATTGGCCACCTATACGGGTTGGCTCTTGCACGGAACCCGTGGCGGGCTCGCAGCAGGGCTGCTGTTCGTGTTCCCCTCCATGCTGCTGCTGGGCCTGCTCAGTACCGTGTACGTGCTGTACGGCACGCTGCCCGCGGTTGACGCGCTGTTTTACGGCCTTAAGCCGGCGGTGGTCGCTATCGTGGTGCTGGCGCTGTACCGCATTGCCCGAAAATCGCTGGTTTCGGCGCTGCATGTTGCCCTGGCCCTCGCTGCTTTCACGGCGTTGTTCGTGTTCCAACTGCCCTTCCCCCTCATTATTCTGAGCATTCTGGTGCTTGCCCTATTGCTATTCCGCTTCCGTCCGGCGCTGTTGCCGGGTTCGGCTGCTTCCGGGCGAAAGGCTGCTTCGGCCCATGCAACGGCTGAACTCCATGAAGAGGATTACCTGCTTCGCACGGGCGTGCAGCTTCCGCATACCATTTTCAAGACCGGGAAACTGCTTCGCACCTTGGCCCTTTGCATTGCGCTTTGGTTCCTGCCTCTGGCGTTGTTTGCGCTGTTTTCCGATGACTTCAGCTTTTGGCGAACGCTTTCTTTGTTTTTCAGCCAGGCAGCGTTGGTTACGTTTGGCGGTGCTTATGCCGTACTCCCTTATGTGGCCCAAGTGAGTGTGGAACAACTCGGTTGGCTCAGCAGCGGCGAAATGGTGGATGGTCTGGCCTTGGGCGAAACCACGCCCGGGCCCCTGGTGATGGTGCTGGCTTTTGTGGGGTACATGGCGGGCTACAACCATTTTGACGGGCAGGTGATGATGGGAGTTTTGGGGTTGCTAACCACAACTTTTTATACGTTCTTACCCTGCTTTCTGTTCATTTTTGCCGGTGCACCGCTCATTGAAAAAACGCAGTCCAACCGGCCGTTGGCTGCTGCACTGAGCCTGGTTACCGCAGGCGTGGTCGGTGTCATCTTAAACCTTGCCCTGTATCTGGCGCGCGAAGTGCTTTTTCAAGGGGTGTTCCAACTGGCGGAACTGGACTGGATCGCCGCGGCGTGGGTGGCTGTTTCGCTGGTTGCGCTGCAG
>WGOA01000058.1 GCA_016124275.1 Bacteroidota bacterium | reverse complement strand
TCCCGCCCTGGCGGAGCGTTTCGCGCGGAATATGCCTGGCTGCCTTCCGGGCTGTTGATGCTGGTTAATGGCCTGGACCCCTCCGCTGATCTGCCGGTTCCGGCTGCTTCCGGCCAAGGGTCGGTGGCCGCAGTTGCACCAGGAGCTGCCGGGGCAACCACACCCGCTGCTGCCAGCACCTACCGCTCCTTCGCCCCGGAACAAACCTGGTTGCTGGAGCTGGAGACCCTTTTGAAGCAGCAAGCGGGAGTGAGCGGGGTAACCTGGCAGCAAGCCCCGCAAACGGCTGCAGTTCAATATGCCGATCTGGTGGTCGCGTCGCTTTTTCGCGGTCCCAGACCCTTGGCGGCAGTGGAATTGATGAGACCGGATTGGCCGGAGCCTTTCCAGTTTATTGGCTTGCCGGCTTTTGATGAGCGACCAGCCGAATGGTGGAACAAGATTCGCGCTTCAGCGGCCAGAAAGCAGGAGGGGAGCTTTATTTCGGGGAACTATGCGCTGGTTTCGCCGGATTTGGGCATTTCGCTGGCAGCCAGTTCGGGGTGGATTGCCCTGGCTTCTGCGGCATACAGTCCGGAAGAAGGCTTTGAAGAAAAAAACAACCTACCATATAGTATGGTATTGAATTCGCCCTGGGATTCAGCGCTTTCGCTGTTGCCGGGCTATTGGGGATACCTGCAAACCCAGGATGGTGGCCCGGCGGGCAGAAACTACATCCACACGACTCCGCTGTTGCCGGGCTTAGCGCTGATTTTGACCCAGACTGCCGACTCCGCTTCACTGATTGGGTTAACGATGGTTTATCAACCCTTTATGCAGGGCATCAAACCCCCTCAGATGCTCACACCTGTGGCTAAGACGGACGAAGTTCCGCGCGCTTTAGCGGCATCGTTTTGGAATGCAAGCCTGGACTGGGCGCTATGGGAAGATCATATGGATGCCATGCTCCCGCTAACTCCGCCAGGGTTTAACCTGGTGGTTCCGGCCAATGTGCCCGATGATGCGCTGCGCAACGGGCGCTTCTACCAATCCGGTTTGTGCCCCGGATCAGACAGTCCCGTGCAGGCCTTGTGCGCCAGTCTGTTGGTTCGCCAGACCTTAGCGCGTTTGCCGGCAGGCTACAAAGTCCGCGCTCAGTTTTTGGATGCAGCGGGCCTTCCCATCGAGGATTTGCGTTCGCCCGAATTGTTAACCGCTCGCTGGATACTGCTGCACGAAGACGACCAGGAGCGAGCCCGCGCCAGTTACCGCCATGCGCAGCTGGAGTTCGTTTATGCCAGAGGGGCGGTGAAGGCGGCAGGTTCTGTAGGCGAAGCGGGTGATTTTGCTGCTCCCACTACCCTGGAAATCGCTGTGTACCCCCCCCAGGAGCGATTTTAAGCGCCCAGCGCCCAACAAAAAACCCCGCCGAAGCGAGGTTTTTTTCAAATCGAGTGTTTGGTGCAGCACGGGCATTGGCGCCCGGACTTGTTCTTTATGCTTTGACTTGAGCAACCACTGCCTTAAAGGCTTCGGGGTTGTTGGCAGCCAGGTCGGCGAGTGCTTTGCGGCTGAGTTGCACGTTGTGCTGATCCAGTTGGTGGATGAGTTTGGAATAGGACATGCCTTCCAAACGAGCAGCAGCGTTGATGCGCGCAATCCAAAGACGGCGGTATTCGCGCTTTTTGGACTTCCGGTGACGGAAGGCATAGGCCATGCCCTTATCGACGGCGTTTTTGGCAACCGTCCAAACATTTTTACGGCGTCCAAAGTACCCTTTGGCCTGCTTTAAGATTTTCTTCCGTCTTTGACGGGCGGCTACCGCGTTGACTGATCTGGGCATTGGCTACGAGATTGCGAGCGTAATTTCTTTAAACGGAAAAACTAAGACTGGCAAAGCATGCGCTTCACATTGGCCTCATCGCTGGGATGGACCAACGCGGCATGCCTTAACCGCAGTTTGCGGCTTTTGGTTTTGCTGGTCAGAATGTGACGCTTGAATGCGTGACTCCGCTTGACTTTACCCGAGCCCGTCAGCTTAAAACGCTTTTTGGCACTCGAGTTTGTTTTCATCTTGGGCATAAGACGCCGTTTTGGGGATGGCAAAGGTAATAAAAATGGTTCAATACAGGAAGACCCTGGTCAGGAATCCTGTAAAATGAGCCAAAAAGAGAAAAATCCGTTGAATTGGGGATCAGACCTGGTCTTTTTCCTCCTCTTCGTCGTCGTTTTCAGCCAGTTCTGCGTCAAAGTCCACGTCCTCTTCAGAATCGTCAAAGCCGATGTCTTCGCCCTCCATTTCCAAACCCACCAGATCGGTGTCGTCCAGGCCGGTGTCGTCATCGTCATCATCGTCCGGTTCGTCCGTATCGGGTTCAACGGGAAGGGGTGCGAGATCTTTGAGGCTGACTTTGGGCTTAGAAGAGCTTCCTTCGCCCGGAGCAGACGTTTTCTTGACTTTGTTGGTCTTTTTGGGCGTCAGAAAGAGAAACATTCGGCGTCCTTCCAGCATGGGCATCTGTTCCGGCACGCCCCACTCTTCAAGCCGCTGGGCAAAACGCAGCAGAATGATCTGGCCGCGGTCTTTAAAAACGATGTTCCTGCCTTTAAACTGAACGTAGGTCTTGACTTTGGAGCCTTCCTGAAGGAATTTTTCCGCGTGTTTGGCCTTGAATTCAAAATCGTGGTCGTCCGTGTTCGGGGTGAAACGGATTTCTTTGATTACCGTTTTAACCTGCTTGGCCTTCAGTTCTTTTTCCTTCTTCTTTTTCTCGTAGAGGAATTTGTTGAAGTCCACAATGGTGCAAACCGGTGGATCTGCTTTGGAGGAGATTTCCACCAAATCCAGACCGAGTTCATTGGCCTTTCGCTGGGCATCCCGGATATCATAAACACCGGCTTCCACGTTGTCGCCGACCAGGCGAATGGTATTGTGTCGAATCAGACGATTGACTTTGTACTGAAATTTCAGGTTTGGCTTTCGCTGTACGCCTTTCCGTTTTTTTTGCAAGGACAGGTTGGGTTTTAAGATTAAAGACCTACGGTGATTTCGTTTTGCAAGCGGGTGGCAAAGGTTTCCCAATCGAGAATTCCCACGTCTCCCGCACCGTGACGCCGCACCGACAACTGCCTGGAAGAGGCTTCTTTCTCGCCCACCACCAGCATGTATGGAACCTTCAGCAATTCGCTGTCGCGGATTTTTTTGCCGATTTTTTCGTTCCGGTCGTCCGCAAAGGAACGAAATCCACGGTTTTTAAGGAATCCGGTCACCTCAATTGCGTAATCAACGTATTTGTCGGAGATCGGAAGGACCGCCACCTGGTCCGGAGCAAGCCAAAGCGGGAAGTTTCCTGCCAGATGTTCGATGAGCACGCCAAGAAAGCGCTCAAAGGAACCAAAAGGTGCGCGGTGGATCATCACCGGGCGGTGGCGCTGGTTGTCTGAGCCGATGTATTCCAGCTCAAAACGCTCCGGCAGGTTGTAATCCACCTGAATGGTGCCCAACTGCCAGCTCCGCTTTAAGGCGTCCTGCACCATGAAGTCCAGTTTAGGACCGTAAAAAGCGGCTTCCCCTTCCACCACCGTGGTAATCAGGCCTTTTTCATCGGCAGCCTCTTTAATTTCCTGCTCGGCGCGTTCCCAATTGGCCGGGTCGCCGATGTACTTTTCCGGGGTATTGGGGTCCCGGACGGAAATCTGAGCGGTGTAGTGCTCAAAGCCCAGTTTTTTAAGCACCATCAGCGTTAAATCAATGACGTCTTTGAATTCGTCTTTAACCTGCTCTTTGGTGCAGAAAATATGGGCGTCGTCCTGGGTAAAGCCCCGAACGCGCGTCAATCCGTGCAATTCCCCGCTTTGCTCGTAGCGGTAAACCGTGCCAAACTCCGCAATGCGCACCGGCAGATCCTTGTAAGAAACGGGTTTGTGCTTGAAAATCTCGCAGTGGTGCGGGCAATTCATGGGTTTGAGGAGGAATTCCTCGTCCTCGCGCGGCGTGCGGATGGGCTGGAACGAATCTGCTCCGTATTTCTCGTAGTGTCCGGAGGTTACGTACAATTCTTTCTTGCCGATATGGGGCGTCACCACCGGGGTATAACCGCGGCGCAGTTGCTCTTTTTTCAAAAATTCTTCGAGCAAACCGCGAACAATGGTGCCTTTTGGCAGCCAAAGTGGCAAACCGGCCCCCACTTTTTGGCTGAACGTGAACAAGCCAAGCTCCTGTCCCAATTTGCGGTGATCCCGCTTTTTGGCTTCCTCCAACAGCGCCAGATGTTCATCCAGTTGGGCTTGTTTGGGGAAACTGACGCCGTAAATCCGCGTCAATTGCTTGCGCTTTTCATCCCCGCGCCAATACGCTCCGGCCAGGTTGAGAATCTTAACCGCTTTAATGGCTCCCGTATCCGGAATATGCGGTCCGCGGCACAAGTCTGTGAAATTGCCTTGTTCGTAGAAGGTGATCTGGCCGTCCTGTAAACCATCAATCAGCTCCAGCTTGTACTCATCGCCCTTTGCGCCAAAAAATGCCAGGGCGTCGGCCTTGCTGACCTCGCGGCGGCGATAGGCATTTTTTGCCTTGCCCAATTCCTTCATCTTGGCTTCGATAACCGGCAAATCCTCCTCGCGAAGGATGCGATCGCCAAGGTCCACATCGTAGTAGAACCCGCCAGCAATAGGAGGGCCAATGCCAAACTTTACGCCGGGGTACAAAACCTCCAGCGCCTCTGCGAGCAGGTGCGCCGAAGAATGCCAAAAAGTGCTTTGCCCGCCGGGATCGTCCCAGGTCAGCAGGCGAAGCTTAGCGTCTTCGGTCAGCGGGCGAAAAGCGTCCCGGATTTCTCCATTGACCTCGGCGGCGAGGACATTGCGCGCCAGGCCCTCCGAGATGCTTTTGGCGATATCCAGCGGCGAGGTTCCGGGTTCAACCGGTTGAACGCGACCGTCGGGAAAGGTGATGTTGATCATACAATGCGGTTTCCGAAAATTCTGAGGGTCATTATTTCTGGGACAAGGGTCAGGGAGACAACGCTTCGAGCGAGTCAGAAAGGGCTTTGGCTACCGCCAAATCGGGGTTGAGATTCAGGGCCTGTCGAACGAAGGACATGGCTTGTTCGCTCCGATTCAATTGCGCAGCGCACAAGGCCTTTCCGTAGTAAGCCATTGCCCGGGTAGGCTCCACCTTGGTACTCATGTCAAAGAGCCGCAGCGCCTTCTCCAGCGAATCTGCAGCATACCAGATGGTTCCCAGGTTGTACAGGGCGGCTCCATTTTGCGGGTCGCGCAAAATGAGGGCTTCATAGGTTTCGACGGCGTCGGTAAACTCACCCCGGTCCTGGTGGTACTTGGCCAATTGGTAGCGCGCGGCAGCGCTGGAATCGTTCAGCGCCAGGGCGTTTCGCAAGTAGCGCAAGCCCGTATCGTCGCCTTTTGCCAGAAGCATTACCCCCAATTCCAGGTGCGCTCTTTCGTAAGCCGGTTCCATCTCCAAAGCCGTTTGGTAGCTGGAAATGGCTTGCGCAGTATCGCCCAGAAAGCGAAAATTTCTGCCTTTGAGGTAGTAAACCTCGGGATTTTGAAGGTCCTCACGCAAAATTTGATTCAGCGCACCCAGCGACAATTCGTACTGTTTAAGCAGCAATGCCTGACGCGCCAAGGCCCACAGCACGCGTTGCTCCGTCGGGTTGTGTTTGAGCCAACGGTTCAGCACCCCCATACTGGCCCGGCTGTCGTTCATCAAAAAATATTGCTCGGACAACCCTAACGCGTGGTTGGCATTGGCAGAATCCAGCAGCCAGGCCTGTTTAAAGTCGGTTAAGGCCGCCTGGTTGTTGAAACTTCTGAATTCGAGGCCCCTCAAATAGTAGAGCCCGGCATTGGAAGGCTCGGCCAGAATGCGCTCGGACAAGCGGGTAATTTCAGCGGTGGAAGTATTTAGCGGGTCCTCTGCAGCTTCATCGGGTTTACCGGAGCCCCTGCAGCTTGCGGCCAGCAACAAAACACTGCCCAACAAGCCCAGAAAAAGGGCAGGGCGGCGGTCAGCATCCTGTGAAAAAAGTGCGATGAAGGCTTTCATGATTCGAAGGGCAAAGTTCGGCAAATTCGGCGTCTGCGGACATTAACTGCAACCAATCTATTTTCGCGTGGAAAACTGATCATTTTGTTACCAGGTCCAGCCTATATGAACGTCTCTTGCACCGGGTTTCAAGCCCCCTTCGCCTTAAAAAACAAAGCATTTTGGCCGAAAGGTCAGGTGTCTGGCCTATTGCTGCTTGCGGTTTTAGGTTTTTCTGCCTGCAACTCGGCGCCCGAGGAACAAGCCGCTGAGGACGCGTTGCGGCAAGCGCCTTACGACCCCGTAACCGACACGTTGCGTTTTGCCGGTGAGAATCACCTGCGCAACGTTACCCAGTTGACTTTTGGCGGTGAAAATGCGGAAGCTTATTGGGCATATGGGCAAAAAGCCCTGGTTTGGCAGCGGCGCAACAAAGCAGAGGGTTTAAATTGTGATCAGATTTATTGGAGTCCACTGAATCCGAAATACCCTAAACCCCTGGAACTCAACCGGGTTAACTCTGGTCAGGGTGCCACCACCTGTGCTTATTTTTTGGCCGGGGATCAACGGGTTATCTACGCTTCTACCCAAAGTGGAGATGCCGCATGTCCCCCGGAACCAGACCGTTCCAAGGGCTATGTTTGGCCGCTCCACGCTGATTTTGAGCTCTATGTCTCCGATCGTGATGGGGCAAATACCGTCAGGCTCACCGAAAACGAGGCTTACGATGCGGAGGCTACCCTATCGCCCAAGGGCGACAAAGTGGTGTTTACCAGCACGCGAAACGGCGATCTGGACCTTTACACCATGAACCCTGACGGCAGCGACGTGCGGCAGGTCACCACCGCGCTCGGCTATGACGGAGGCGCATTTTTCTCACCCGATGGCAGCCGCCTCATTTTCCGCGCTTCGCGCCCGCAAACGCCTGAAGAAATAGCGGAGTACAAAAGCCTTTTGGGCGAAGGGCTGGTGAAGCCTACCGCGATGGAGTTGTTCACCTGCAAGGTGGACGGCTCTGATCTGCGCCAGATCACCCGCCTGGGTGGGGCCAACTGGGCGCCCTTTTTCCACCCGGACGGGCAGCGGGTATTGTTCTGTTCCAACCACTTGACCGGCAGCTATCCCTTCAACCTCTTCCTCATTAACCTGGACGGCACCGGGCTGGAGCAGGTTACCTACGACGAGGCTTTTGATTCGTTCCCCATGTTCAGCCCCGATGGCCGCTACCTGGTTTTTGCCAGCAACCGCAACAACGGCGGAACCCGCGATACCAATGTGTTTTTGGCCGAATGGGTGGATTGAGTGGATGGAGCGGCCAGAGAGCCAGCAGACGGTTCAGGCATTCACGAGGCCCCAATACAGCGGCAGACCAATGGCTATGTTGAACGGAAAGGTGACCCCGAGTGCCATAGGAATGTAGAGGCCGGGATCCGCTTTTGGTGCAGCAATGCGCAGGGCAGCCGGTACGGCGATGTAGGAAGCGCTGCCGGCAAGCACCGCAAAGACAAAACGGTTGGCCGGATCGTCGGTTACCCATCCGCTCATCCACACGGCCAGGCATCCGTTGACCAGCGGGAGAATGACTCCAAGGGCGGGAATCAACAGCCCGTATTGTCGGAATGCCGAAAATCGCCTTGCGGTGATGATGCCCATTTCCAGGAGGTAAATGGCCAGAAAACCCTTGAAAATGTCGGTGGTAAACGGAGCAATTCCTTCAGCCTGTTTGCTGTCAGCGATGGCGCCGATCACCAGACTGCCCACTATCATCAGCACACTGCCGTTGGTCAGGGCGTGGTGAAGCGTGTGCCGGAGCCCGGTTTCCTGGCCGGGTTCCGGTTCCTCGTATTGGCGCAACAACAGCACGGCCACCGCGATGGCCGGCGCTTCCATAAGGGCCATGACCGCTACCATATGACCTCCCATGTCCATGCCCTGGGCGCTCAGAAACTCAGAAGCAGCCACAAAGGTCACGGCGCTCACCGAACCGTTCGCCGCAGCAATAGCTGCAGCATCGGCTACCCGCAGTTTGCGCTTGAGCAGGAAAAAGGTGTAGAGCGGAATGATGGAGGCCAACATCGCACCCAGCAAAAGCGAGAACAACACTTCGCGGGTAATCTCCTGGTGCGCCAATTCCTGACCACCCCGAAATCCGATGGAAAAAAGCAGGTACAGCGCGATAAATTTGGTGGTTGTAGCCGGTATTTCCAGGTCGCTTTTTACCAGGCAGGCTACTACCCCGAGCACAAAGTAGAGCAGGGTGGGGTTGCTGAGGTTGGTCAGCAGGATTTGCACATCCATAATTGGATAGCAAAGCTAAAGATTTGGATAGCAATGCTAAAGATTATTCCTGGAAAGCAGCTTCAGGCCGCGGATGCGCATGAAGGCATGCCCGACCTTCTCCTGGGTTTTTGCCCCTTCGTTTCAACTGGAATGGCCCAAGAGGAGTACCTTTGACCCAAAGCTTCGATCATGCCGCATTACCTGCGCGTGGGTCAGGTGCCCCGCAAGCGCCACACCCAATTTCGTCAGCCGAACGGCAAGCTCTACCACGAGGAACTGTTTTCCACGGAAGGGTTTGATACCAATTACTCGCTGCTCTACCACGTTCACCCGCCTACCAAAATCAGGCAGGTTGGCGAGCCCTACTCTGTTGCACCTGAGGTGGTTGCGTCAAAACAGCTCAAACACCGCAGTTTGCAGGGCTTTCAGGTAGCGCCCACAGCCGATTACCTGGAAAGCCGGGTGCCCATGATGGTCAACAGCGATTGCATCATCAGTGTAGCCGCACCCACAAAAAGCCTGACGGAGTACTTCCACAAGAACACCGACGCGGATGAGATGATTTTCATCCACGAAGGCTCGGGCCATTTAAAGACCATGTATGGCGAAGTGCCCTTCGTGTATGGCGACTACGTGATCGTTCCGCGCGGTACCCTGTACCAAATCGAGTTTGACACGCCTGCCAATCGGCTGCTAATTTTGGAGAGTTTCAGCCCGCTGACCTTTCCCAAGCGCTACCTCAACGCCAACGGCCAGTTGCAGGAACACGCGCCTTTCTATGAGCGGGACATCAAAACCCCCAACTCGTTGGAAACGCACAACGAAAAGGGCGAGTACCGCTTCCTGATCAAGAAGCAGGGCATGATCTACCCTTACGAATACGCCAACCACCCGTTTGACCTGGTGGGCTGGGACGGTTACCACTATCCCTGGGCCATGTCCATTCACGACTTCGAACCCATAACGGGCCGTGTGCACCAGCCCCCGCCGGTGCACCAGACCTTTGCCGCCAAGGGTTTTGTGGTCTGTTCGTTTGTGCCGCGTTTGTTTGACTACCATCCGCTGGCCATTCCCGCGCCGTACAACCACAGCAACATCGACTCAGATGAAGTGCTGTACTACGTGGACGGCGACTTCATGAGCCGCAAGCACGTGGAGCGCGGCATGTTCACGCTGCATCCCGGTGGCATCCCGCACGGTCCGCATCCCGGCACCTATGAAGGCTCCATCGGCAAGGCAGAAACCCGAGAACTGGCCGTAATGATTGATACCTTCAAACCGCTGCAGCTCACGCGGCAGGCGCTGGAAGTGGAAGATCCTGAGTACTACCGCAGCTGGTTGGAAGAAGAAGACGAGCCTGTGGCTAAGCCTGCGCGGACCTGAGCAGGATTGATTCCGGGAGAAGGGCTGTGTTGATCGACTCAATCCTTTGACCCTTTGACCATTTGACCCTTCGACAGAACTACACCGACCATAGCTTTCCCTGTTCTCTACATCCTCATTGACCCAACATAAGTTTTATTATGGAAACGCAAACGATTAAAAATCCGGCTGCTGTTCAGGACTTTTTACCGCTGAACGGGACAGACCATGTGGAATTTTACTGTGGCAACGCCAAGCAGAGTGCCTACTACTACCAAATGGCCTGGGGCTATACTTTGGTGGCCTATGCGGGGCTGGAAACCGGCGTTAAAGATCGCGCCAGCTACGTGTTGCAGCAAGGAAAAATTCGGCTGTTGTTGACCAGCAGCTTTGATCCCGAATCAGAAATTTCGCGCCACGTATCCAAGCATGGCGATGGCGTCAAAGTACTCGCGCTTTGGGTGGACGACGCGCGCAAGTCCTGGGAGGAAACCACGCGCCGCGGCGCGGTCAGCATTATGGAGCCTACGGAAATGAAGGATGAGCACGGCACCCTGGTGGTGTCCGCCATCAAGACCTACGGCGAAACCATTCACAAATTTGTGCAGCGCAGCGCGTACAAGGGTGCCTTTATGCCGGGGTACCAGCCCGCCAAAAGCGGCCTTGATGTGCAACCCATCGGGCTGGAATACGTGGACCACTGCGTCGGCAATGTGGAGCTCGGGCAAATGAACGAATGGGTGCGTTTCTACGAGGACGTGCTTGGGTTCAAGCTGCTGATCACGTTCGACGACCAGGACATTTCCACCGAATACACTGCCCTGATGAGCAAGGTTGTGAGCAACGGAAACGGATACGTCAAATTCCCGATCAACGAGCCTGCCGACGGCAAACGCAAAAGCCAGATCGAAGAGTACATTGAATTCTACCGCGGTGCCGGCGTGCAACACATTGCCGTGGCCACCAACGACATTCTCAAAACAGTCGGCGAATTGCGCCGTCGCGGTGTGGAGTTCCTCTATGTGCCCGAAACTTACTACGACGATCTTTTTGATCGCGTAGGAAAAATTGAAGAGGACCTTGAACCCCTTCGCGCCAACAACATTTTGGTGGACCGCGACGACGAAGGCTACCTGCTCCAAATCTTCACCCGCCCCGTGCAAGACCGCCCAACCGTCTTCTACGAAATCATCCAGCGCAAAGGCGCCAAGAGTTTCGGCAAGGGCAACTTCAAGGCCCTGTTTGAGGCCATTGAAAGGGAGCAGGAGCGGAGAGGGACGTTGTGAGGGCTACCTGCAGCCTTACCGGCCCGCAATCTAACCCAAAGCGCCGCATACACCCATGACCTGGCCACAGACCCGGAGCGGCTTTCGGGCCTGGATGATGCTGGAGCGCTCGCTGTCCGGCAATACGGTGGACGGCTACCTCAATGACCTGGACAAGCTGATTGCGTACCTGGATCCTGCTGGTGTGCTGCCTGCAGCGGTAACGCGGGAACACCTGGAGAATTTTTTGATTCAGTTGGGCGAACTGGGCATGGGCGCGCGGTCGCAGGCGCGGTTGATCAGCGCCACCAGGACTTTTTACCGTTACCTGCTGCTCGAAGACCTGGTTACCGAAGACCCAACTGCGCTCATCGACGGACCCCGTTTGCCGCGCAAGTTGCCCGACACGCTGAGCCAGGCGGACGTGGAAAAGCTGCTGGCGGTTATTGACCTTTCGACCCCGGAAGGCATGCGCAACCGCGCTATTTTGGAAACCCTGTACGGCTGTGGGCTGCGCGTCAGCGAATTGACGGAATTGCGCCTGAGCCAGTGTTTTCTGGACCTGGGTTTTGTGCGCGTTACAGGCAAAGGCGACAAAGAACGCCTGGTGCCGTTAGGGGGTGCAGCCATCCGCCGCATCCGCGATTACCTGCAGTTCACGCGGGTGCATGTGCCCATTAAGCCGGGCGAAGAGGACCTGGTTTTTTTAAACCGCCGCGGCAGCCGCCTGAGCCGTGTTATGGTTTTCAACATCGTAAAAGAAACCGGGGCCCTGGCGGGCATCCGCAAAAGCATTTCGCCCCATACCTTCCGGCACTCGTTTGCCACGCATCTGGTGGAAGGCGGCGCCGACCTGCGGGCTGTGCAGGAAATGTTGGGCCACGAAAGCATTACTACAACCGAAATTTATACCCACCTGGATCGCAAGTACTTGCGTGAGACGCTGGAACGCTATCATCCGCGCGGGCAGTGAAGCGAGGCAAGGAGCAGAGGCAATCTGCAGCGCGATGTGCAGCGCGATGTGCAGCTCGACGTGTCCAGCCTCGCACCCCAGCAAGGAGCCCGTCGCAAGCAACCGCACGGCATTGTCAGCGCCGCGTCAAGCTTTGCTAGAACCCTAATTCCAGCGCTACTGCGCTTGCGTCGGACGCTTGGTAATTCCGTATTTTCGTGTGTTGAGCAAGGGCGGCATTCAAAGCCATGCCCGCTAGCCCCGCTGTATGGCATACCCTCTTCCGACTTCTTCCTTTCGCCCAAGCCTCCATTTTTTTCGGGCGAAGGGCTTGGCCCTGTTTGCGCTGCTGCTTGTGACGACCCTGACGGGAGTTCAGGCACAAATTAGCGGAGTGGTTAATGTTTATTCGCCCGTAACCCTGGCCGACTTTTGCAACAACCTGGTGGTGGTGCCAGACGCCGCTCCATTTGACGAAGGCGACCGCGTGTTGCTCATTCAAATGCAGGGAGCCGTCATGGATTCGAGCGATACCCCCAACTACGGCGACATCAGCGACTTTAGGCAGACGGGCAAATACGAGTTTTTGACCATTGCCGACATTGACGCGAACCTGATTTTTTTTGAGGAAGCCATGGTCAATGCGTACGATGGCCCTTCCATTCAGTTGGTTTTGGTGCCGCAATACACCGACGTTACGGTTGGTGGTGGTGTGTTGACGGCCCAGCCCTGGGACGGTGTTACAGGCGGCGTCCTGGCCATTGAAGTGAGCGGCACCCTGACCTTAAACGACAACATAGACGCCAGCGGACTCGGGTTTCGCGGGGGAGCTGTGTTCTCAGACCCCGCCTGTTTTGGGGGAACCACGGGCTACGACGGTTACCGCTGTTCCAGCGGTTGCGGCGGCCAAAAGGGCGAGAGCATCGCCCGCATCAGCGCGGAATTGCTGGGACGCGGACGACCTTCGAACGGGGGAGGGGGCGGCAACGACCACCTCACGGGCGGCGGCGGCGGGGCCAACTTTGCGGTGGGCGGCACGGGCGGTACCAAACTGGCCATAGGTCCGGGCGATTGTCCGGGAGGATTCCCCGGCCTGGGGGGGCGCACGCTTTTTTACAGCAATTCGGCCAACCGGGCCTTTTTGGGCGGCGGGGGCGGTGCCGGCGATGACCAGGGCGGTTCGGCCAGTCCCGGCGGCAACGGCGGCGGCCTGATCTTCTTGCGCGCCGGTGCGCTGGCCGGCAACGGGTTCAGCATTCGCAGCAACGGGTTGCCGCCGCCGTTCGTCGCCGGCGCAGACGGCGCCGGGGGTGGGGGGGCAGCAGGCTCTGCGCTGATGGAGGTAGCGAATTATGCCGGGCCGGTCTCCGTGTTTCTGCGGGGGGGGGACGGCGGGAGCGTCGACAACGGAAACGATCCCAGCGTTTGTGCCGGGCCGGGGGGTGGGGGAAGTGGGGGGGCATTTTGGCCCAGCGGTGCTGCTTTTCCCGCAGCGGTTGCGTTGAATTTGGCGGGGGGCATTTCCGGCAATACCCTCAATGCGTCCGCCCCTATTGAATGCGGCCGCAACGGAGCCGCGAACGGTTCCCCCGGAGATACCTTGAGCGAACTGCTTATGGTGGCTTCTGACCTGATTTTTGAACCCCTGACCATGGTCTTGACACCCGATACACTGGTTTGCCCGGCAGATTCCGTGTTGATTGGGGTTTTGGAAGCCACAGGAACAGGGCAATTGAGTTATTTATGGAACACCGGTGACACCACCGCCCTGATTTATGGCGGTCCTATTGCAACCACAACAACATTTACGGTCACGGTTGTTGACGAGCGCGGTTGCTCCATTGCCGGGTCCATAACAGTTAATGCAGGTCGTCCTGTTGCCGCAACAGCAGATCCCGAAGGACTGATCGCTCCCGGCCAAACAGTGGTGCTGGAGGCAACAGAAGATCCCTTATGGATCAACTATACCTGGGCCCCTGATTCCAGCTTAAGCAGCACGTCGGGGCGCGTGGTCCTGGCCAATCCTTTCGAGAACATTACGTATTGCGTAACGGCGCTCGATACCCTGGGCTGCCTCTCCGAAGCCTGCGTGGACATTCCGGTAGATTTATTGATCAACATGCCCAATGCCTTTACGCCAAATGGCGATGGGCTAAACGATGTGTTCCGCGTGCCGGCTTCGGTTCCCTGCGAAGAATTGGTGCTCTTTCAGGTGTTTAATCGCTGGGGTGAACAAGTGTTCAGTTCTGCTTTAGAAGGCATAGGTTGGGATGGCACCTACCGCGGCAAAGCTCAGGAGACCGGTGTTTACATTTACCGGGTCGAATTGCTATGCGGCGAGCTGCAACAGCGCAAGGCCTTCACCGGCACTGTCACGGTGCTCTACTGAAGGCAGCGCTTACCCGCCCACCGGCATCATTTTCTTGTAGCGGTAAACGCCATCCAGGTGTTTGGAGTCGTTGACCGTCAGGTTAAGGTCTTTGATGATGCCGGAATCCAGACCATAGACCCATCCATGGATGTAGGGGAATTCACCATTGGCCCATTCCTCCTGGATAAAGGAGACCATGCTCAGGTTGTTGACCTGCTCTTGAATGTTTAATTCAACAAAGCGATTGCACCGCGTCTCTTCGTCGTCAATGGCTTCGAGTTCATCGTGGTGCAAACGATAGACGTCCTTGAGATGCACCAACCAGTTGTTCAAAAAGCCGAAACTCTGGTTGCTCATGGCGGCTTTTACGCCCCCACAGCCGTAGTGGCCGCAGACAATGATGTGCGAAACATGCAAATGTTTGACCGCGTAATACACGACGCTCAACAAGTTGGAATCGGTGTGCACCACAAGGTTAGCTATGTTCCTTTGCACAAAAATAGAGCCTGGCAACGCTCCGGTTATTTCGGTGGCGGGAACCCTGCTATCGGAGCATCCAATCCAAAGAAAAGTGGGTGTCTGTTCAGCGGCGAGTTGCTCAAAAAAGTCCGGAATCATCCGGTTGGTATTCCGAACCCAGGCTTTGTTGCCGTCTAAAAGTGATTTGACGCGATTGGGCATGGTGCGTGCAGAGGGGTGGTTAAAAGGTTTGTACTTTCTAAAGATAGTAAAACTAAAAGAAGGGTAGGACAAAACGCGATTTAACTTCGTCCATTGTAGCAAACACAGGATCGCTCACCCAGAAGTCCACCCGCGCTGCAGCAAATGACCCGGCACGGCGCGTTAACTTAGCACCTTGTCAGGCAATACCGCTTGTTGTCCCGGCTAAACGTGTTTTAACATGCATATTCAGATCCTCAACGGTCCAAACCTCAACCTTTTGGGTGTCCGGGAGCCCGGTATTTACGGCCATAAGACCTTTGAAGAGGAGTTTGAACAGCTCCACAAGGAGTTTCCCGGCCTTCAATTGGCCTATGCCCAAAGCAACCATGAGGGCGAGTTGATTGACCGGCTTCACGAGATCGGTTTTAGCCCTGGGGGCATTGTCATCAATGGTGGGGCGCTCAGCCATACCTCCATTGCGCTGGCGGATGCCATTCGCGCCATTCAGCGACCGGTTGTTGCTGTTCACATCAGCAACACCTTTGCCCGCGAAGCCTTTCGGCACCAGGACCTTTTAGCGCCTGTCTGCGTCGGCCTTATTTCCGGACTAGGAATGGATGGCTACCGACTCGCCGTCGATTTTTTGTACCGCCGCTATGGCCAGGAATCGGCCAAAAAGCAAGCCTGATCCCCTGTTAGTCGGAAAACGGCCAAAAAACAAGCCTGATGCTTTGGGGGAGGAAGCGCTATCCTTGGGTTAGCGTGCTTGCCCGCGATTGGGCAGTTCCATCCAGGTTTTCCGGCCCAAGACAAAAACTTGCCAGACCAGGCTGCCGCGGTACCAACCTTGCTGCTGGCTTCGATCCGGCCCGATGCTGCAGGCTTGTACTGCTTGCCTGGCAAGGCGGGCATTGCGGAGCCACAAGGGAAGGTGACGTATTGTATTCCAGCCCCCTTTCCACGCAGCTTTGGCCATTTCCGGCTTGCCGATCAGGAGTTCCCGGCAAGCGGCCAGGGTGTCCAAAACGAGGCGCAGCGGCAGGAGCCAGAGCAGCCGTCCCACAGCTGCATTCTTGACCAGCATCCGGCCATTGTTCCTGAAATTGAGGTACAGTTTGCGGGGATTATCCCGCTCCAGGCTGCCCCCGCCAACATGAAAGACCGCTGCATCAGGTACATAAACCACTTTATACCCCGCACGTCGCACGCGCCAGCACAGGTCAATCTCTTCCATGTGGGCAAAAAAGGCTTCGTCCAGCCCACCAAGACCGCGATACAGCGGTAAGCGAATGAACAGGGCAGCGCCACTGGCCCAGAAAATCTCCGTTTGCGTTTGGTACTGGCCCCGGTCTTCTTCCAGGTGATCAAACAAGCGGCCCCGACAAAAAGGGTACCCAAGTGCGTCCAGCATGCCTCCGGCAGCGCCGGCGTATTCAAACTGTGTCGGGTTTTTTTCTGACCGAATTTTGGGTTGAGCGGCTCCAATTTGCGGGTCCTTATCCAACGCGGCTAGCAAAGGATCAAGCCAGCCCGGTTCCACCGCCACATCCTGGTTGAGCAGGACCGCGTATTCGGCATCCATTCTATCCAGGGCGTAATTGTATCCTCCGGCGAACCCTAAATTGCGAGGGATGCGCAAGAGCCTGACTTGCGGGAAGTTTTCCGTAACAAAATCTACGGAATCGTCTGTAGAAGCATTGTCCGCTACCCAAATGGTGGCAAGCGCACCGGACCCCGAACAGACAGAAGGCAGAAACTGCTCCAGAAACCGGCGGCCATTCCAGTTAAGGATAACCACAGCAATCCGCGCCGGCTTGTTGGAGGATTCAGTCATGAGCAGGGGACAATCAGCCGGGCTCCCTGGGGATGCTGGGCGTAACGCGCAAGGATGAAAGGCAACAGGCCTCCAAGATACCTCGAATGTTCCTGCCTGCTTAGTTTAGGGCTTGCCCTGGTTAAAAATGCTGTCCCCGGCATCATCTTCCAACTGTCCGGCATTGCCCCCAAAACTGTTCTGCGGATCCTGCGCGTCAAAATTATTCAACAGGGAGGGATTGGTGGATTTGGCATAAACCCGCATTTTCCAGCGCTGGTCCTGCAGTTCTCCGATGGCATTGGAGTGAATGAGCCGGTAATTGTTGGTGACCAGCGTGGGCTCATAAAAAATGAAGCGAATGTTGCTTTGGCCGTCCGGCAAAGCGTAATACTGCCAGATCTCGTAGGGTAACGCGCCTGGTTCATTGACCCTGCTGACAATGTCGTTGGGTTCTCCGTACTCCAGCATCACGCGTCCGCGATCCGTTCGGTAGCCCAACGTGGAGGTGGTGGAAAACACATCGTTGGTTTTTTTAACGCGTTCAAGGTAAGTCAACCAGGCTTTGTAGGGATCAACCGTGTCGCGGCGCAGCCAAAAATTGTACAGATAACGCTGTTGGAGCACCGTGTCGCCGTTGGTTTTGAGCGAAACCAGCATGTTCTGGTCTTGCGGTTCCGCAATGGGGTCAATGAAATCCAGGAAGGCGGTCAATTGTTCCGCTGAGTAACGCTGAGCCCAGGTGTTGCCAACATCCATCATGGCGATATTTTCCAGTTTATCAACGGCCCTATTGTTGACCCGCTGGAAAAAAGCCCTTCGACTTTGCAACACTTCATTGCTCCGGTTGCGGGTTTCCAAGACCGCTTCGTAATTGCCAGTGGGCAAATCTTTGAGGTCAAACTCCCGCAGAATCGGCACGATAGCCTCGGTTTTTACTTTTTGGTACTGCCAAAAATTTGGGTTGATCTGGTCGGAGCCGCGCTCCCTAATGGAAAAAGTCAGCAACAGGTTATCGTCCTCACTCTGGGCTTCCAAACCGTAATACTCCGCGTAAACAATCAGTTTGTCCCGCTCCGGCGGGAAGTAATTGATGGCGTAAGGCAGTAGGTCCATCCCGTTTCGGGTAAACGGTCCCGCTACCCGCGCTTTCTCGTAGCGGTCCACAAACTCAAGGTCTGAAAAGATCGGTTGCACGCTGTAATCGTTGGCAATCAGGCTGCTGTATTGCTCGCTGTTGCCGGGCTGGGCAACATCTTCGACCCAAACTTCCAGCGTCATTCCTGACCGGGGAAGGGCCATCCGGCGCTGATCAACCAAGGCAAAATCGATGTCCGCCGTATCAGAAACCAGGGCGCTCTCCAATTGGTATTTTTGAAAATCGCTGACGGTTTCGCCGTCGCGCAAAAGCACCGTGACCGCAGCCGTAGCCTGGAAGCGCCGGGGGCTCACCTCCACATAGCGCAGGGATTTTCCGTGAATGTTCAGGTAAGTTTCAACGTAGGGTCCCGATTCAGGGTGCACAAACGTGGCATGGCGAACACTCAACCCATTTTTTAAGTTCCATTGGGCTTGTGCCGTCCGGGGAAGGGCCACAGTTCCCAGTGCAGCGATCGCCAACAATTGCCCCACAACGAAGCGCATAGAGCGCTTGCGCAGAAAGGGCGGTAAAAGAAAGCGGTTCATTGGGAGCAATTGAGGTATTTTGGCTGCCTGAAGCGGGTTTCCTGCGCTGTTGCAGGGGACAAAACGGTTTGAAAACCGGGCAAAACATAGCATCCGGGTATCTGAACCCTGCCCTAAAATTACGCCGGAAGCCGGAGAAGTTCGGTCATTGCCCACTAAGCCTTATCACCTGAATGTCAAATTTTGCCCCAGAGCAGGTTCCGGAAGCCCCATTGAGCAACACAACAACGGAAGACAGCCCGACCAGGGCGGTGCTCCATACCGCGGTCATAGAAACCCAATACCTACCCCCGCTGGAAACGTTTGCCCGTTTGTTGGCCTATCCGCGGGTGCGTTTTGAAGCCCATGAGCACTGGGTCAAGCGCTCGTACCGGAACCGAACCCATGTGGCAGGTCCCAGCGGGCTGCTGGTTATGAGCATTCCCCTCGTGCGCCGCGGCGGTGATCGGCGGTTGAGCGGTCAGGTCCGGATTTCCTACGCACAGCCCTGGTTGCGCGAGCATTGGAATACGCTGGTGGCCGGTTATAGAAGATCTCCATTTTTTGAATACTATGAAGATCGTTTTGAACCTTTGTTCAATGCTGAGTATGAGCGGCTCATCGATCGCAATACCGCCCTGTTTCAGTTTTTTGCCGAGGCGCTGGAATGGTCCGTTGACCTGGGGCAAACGGAGTACTGGGATGCCCGGGTGCCCATGGGCTGTGTGGATTTTCGCAATGCGGTGATGCCAGCTGGCGGCAGGCCCGATCCGTTTTATCGCGCTCCCGAGTACGGGCAGGTTTTTGGTGCCCGGCACAGTTTTTTGCCCGGCCTGAGCATAGCCGATTTGTTGTTCAACGAAGGGCCGGCTTCAAGGGAGGTATTGCTAAAAGCCATTGGTTATTGAGGGGGAAGGGCACCCATTGCGTTTGGCCTGAATGGACCAATAACGCAAGCGAAAGCGC
>WGOA01000054.1 GCA_016124275.1 Bacteroidota bacterium | reverse complement strand
GCCCAGCGCGCCATTGGCAAAGGCAATGCCGTAATCCATTTCATTGCGCTGCGCAATGCGCAGGGCTACCCGATTGTACCAAAAGGCAGAATCCCATTGGTTTTGTTCAATAAAAGCGGCGCCTATGGTACCATAAGCGCCGAGCAACAAGCTTTTCTGGTTAAATCGGCTGGCGAGTTGAATGCAACGGCGGAAATAAGCATTGCTTTCCTCCAGTTTATGCTGGTGGCTGAGGATATCGCCCATGGAATAAAAAGACTCCGCCAGACCGGCCGAGTCCTTTCGGGCTTCGCGAATACGAATGGAGGCCAGTTGGTTGGTAATGGCCTGCCCATACGCTCCAGAATAGAGGTATTGCAGCGAAATCCAGTCGTAGGAAATTGCGCGCAGCGAATCGTCATCCAGGCTTTCGGCCAGTTCCAGGCTTTGGTGGTAGATTTCCAATGCCCGGGAATACTCGTACATCGCGTAGTGGGTGTACCCTAAGTCAAAGAGTACATCAAAAGCCATGTGCTGGTTTCCAGCCTGGCGGTAGCCTTCTAAGGCCTGTGCGTAGAGCGCCAGGGCCGAATCGTACTGATAGCGATTGGCATATTCGTGCCCAAGCCTGGAGGCCCATGCTGCGCGCTGCTCGGCGGAGGCGTTGGGGCTATTGTCAAGCAGTTGCCGCAGACTATCTGCAGCTCCGGCTTGGGAAAGCCCGACCCGACCTATGATTAACAGGGCAGTAAATAGTAACTGTAATCGCATATTTGCTCAGCCTTGTCGCCTATTCCTGTCCTGAACCGATCTGCCCAATCTTTTACGTCTGATGGGTTGAAAAGTTCCCTATTTCGCTCATATTCAGGGAATAAGAAATCATGACAGGATTGTCAACTTTTAGTCTGGGCCCTTCAGGCAGGCGCAGCAAAGCCAGGCAAAAAGGCCGATAAGCCGATGCCCGGCTGCTGCAGGGTTGCAGCGGTCGATAGGCCCGCTTATCCAGGAACAAGCCCGATAAACCGATGCCCGGCTACTGCCGGACGTAAACCCGATAGCCCCAAGCCGGAAGTTCCATGGAAAGCGGTGCAGCGCCGCTGAGCGATTCCCCCGAAAAATACTCCTGGTAGGAACCGGCCGGTGCGTTTTCTTTCAGGCTTGCCCGGATGGCTTCAGGAGAAAAGTTAAACAGGCAAAGCACCTGGTTGTCTCCTCTCGTGAAGGCATAAATTCGGGTATCGTCGCTGGTAGCCAGACGCCGCATGCCGCCTCCGTGAATGCCGTTCCAAAGGGCATTTTGGCTGGACTTAAGCGAGCAAAGCTTGGTGTAGAAGTCGCCAAAGGCGTAATTGTTCCATGCGATAGGATCCTTTTCAAAGAAATCCAGTCGTTTTTGCACCGGAGCTTCCTGGCCTGAATAGATCAGCGGCATGCCGGGAACCGTGAAACTAAACACGGCCATGGCTTTTGCGGCTTCTCCCAGGCGTTCAAATTCGGTGCCGTTCCAACTGTTTTCGTCGTGGTTAGACGTGAACACCATGCGGTAAGCGGATGGTTCGTAAATGCTGTCTTCGCGGTGCCAGTGGGCGTCCAGTTCATCCAAGGTTGCTTTGCCTTGGGCAAGGTGGTTCATGGTATGGTGCAAAGTCCAGGCATAGGTCATGTCGAAGGCTTTGGTATGCATAGCAGCCTCTTCGGCCTCAGCCAGCATAAAGACGGGCTTGAGGGCATCGAGTTCGGCACGAGCGCTGTCCCAAAATGCAATTGGAACGGATCCGGCTACATCGCAGCGGTACCCATCGATGTCAAATTCCTCCACCCAGTACTTGAGGCAGTCAACCATGTAGTTGCGCAGTGCGCCCTTGTCATAGTTGAAATCAGCGACATCAGACCAGTCCGGTACCGGTGGGATAATGGCTCCCGTGCTATCGCGAGTGTACCAGTCGGGATGCGTGTTGACCAGGTCATTGTCCCAGGCACTGTGATTGGCTACCCAGTCCAGAATCACGTATAATCCTTGTTCGTGGGCTTTTTGAACGAATCGTTTGAAATCTTCATCAGTGCCAAACTCAGCGTTGACCGCCTTGAAGTCGCGCACGGCATAATAACTGCCCATGGTGCCTTTTCGGTTCTCAATACCGATGGGATGGATAGGCATAAGCCAAAGAATATCCACACCCATGGCAGCCAGCCGGGGAAGCTCCTTTTCTACGGCAGCAAGTGTGCCTTCCGGGCTGTACTGGCGCACGTTGACCTCATAGCTCACCGCGTCTTTGGTCCAATCGGGAGCCGTGCCATTGCCTTTTGCAGGGGCTTCTGTGGTTTCAGAAGGCTGAGCGCCCGTGCAGGCATTTAGGGTACCCAGCGCAAGCAGCAGGGCAGGAATCAGGAAACTTTTTCGGATAACCATGTTCGGCTCAGATTTATCAGGGAATTGGTGGAAGAATCATGTTGACTGGCAGCCTCATCGCTGGTCAGCTCGGGCAAAATAGCCCCGGCCAATTGCTTGCCGAGTTGTACGCCCCATTGGTCAAAACTAAATACATTCCAAAGGATGCCTTGAATGAAAATTTTGTGTTCGTACAAAGCGATTAGTGCTCCCAGCGTTTTTGGATCCAGGTGCCTGATCAACAGGGTGTTGCTGGGACGGTTGCCTTCAAACACTTTGAAGGGCAAAAATCGGCTGATGGTTTGCGCATCTTCACCGGCTGCTTCCAACTCCCTGCGCGCTTCGAGCGCAGTTTTGCCATTCATCAGCGCTTCGCTTTGGGCAAAGCAGTTGGCCAAAAGTTTGGCGTGGTGATCGCCAATGGGATTTTGGGTTTTGACCACGGCAATAAAGTCGCAGGGAACCAGGGTTGTTCCCTGGTGAAGCAGTTGGTAGAAGGCATGCTGACCGTTGGTGCCTGGTTCCCCCCAGACAATGGGGCCCGTATGGTAGGCGATGGCTTTGCCGTTGCGATCGACGGATTTCCCATTGCTTTCCATATCGGTCTGTTGCAGGTACGCTGGAAAGCGGTGCAGGTATTGATCGTAGGGCAACACAGCCAGGCTTTCTGCCCCAAAGAAATTGCGGTACCAGAGGCCGAGCAATGCCATTACATAAGGCATGTTGTTTTCCGGCGGCGCTTCCGCCAGGTGCTTATCCATGGCATGCGCACCTTCCAGCAGGGCGCTGAAATGATCCGGACCCACCGCCAACATGATAGAAAGTCCTATGGCTGACCACAGCGAATAGCGACCGCCGACCCAATCCCAAAACGGGAACATGTTTTCAGGATCAATCCCAAAAGCCATGACGGCCTGGGTATTGGTGGACATCGCCGCGAAATGAAGCCGCACAAAATCCGGATTGCCCGCCTGTTCCAAAAACCAGTCTCGGGCACTGCGTGCATTGGTTATGGTCTCCTGGGTAGTAAATGTTTTGGAAGCTACCAGAAACAGCGTGGTCTCCGGGTTCAGGGCCTTAAGCGTTTCCACCAGATGTGTGCCGTCCACATTGGAGACGAAGTGAAGTTGCAGCGGGCCCCAATAAGCGCGAAGAGCTTCACAAACCATGAGCGGTCCAAGATCAGAGCCACCAATGCCCAGGTTCACCACATCGGTAATCCGTTTGCCCGTGTAGCCTTTCCAACTGCCGCTGCGCAAGCGGTTGCTGAAATCTGCCATATGGTCCAGAACCCGGTTTACTTCAGGCATCACGTCCTTACCCTCTACGAGGATAGGACGGTTGCTTCGGTTTCGAAGGGCGGTATGCAGCACCGCGCGACCCTCGGATTCATTGAGTTCTTCACCGCTGAGCAGGGCCTGGATAGCATCGGGCACCCGGCACTCCGAGGCCAGATCCAACAACAAATCCATGGTTTGCCGGTCTACCCGGTTTTTGCTGTAATCCAACAGCAGCCCGCAAGCGTCCAGGTGAAAATTGTGGAACCGCTGGGGGTCTTCGGCAAACAAGCTGCGCATGGGCACATGCTGCATGGCTGCAAAATGCGCCTCGAGCTCCTTCCAGGAGCGGGTTTGCGTAGGGTTTATTTTGGGGAACATTAATTATGTTATCTATAAGGTAGATTATCTTATGGATTTTATCGAATGCTGAATGAGTAGGCGTCAAGCGAAACCGATCCCAGGCCGTTTACATCGGTCACCAAAGGTGCAGCAGCTTTGTTGAGCAGGACATAGCTGGTTTTTCCAAACCAATCCCTTCTGATGATCAACAGATCCTTTTCGGCCCTCACTACCTGGGTGCTGCCGTAAAGAAGGGCAGGATTGTACAGACGGCCTTGCAGCAAGTCCGTAAATTGGGTGTGTAGCGCCTGTTCTGCCGGGCTCCACCCGCTGAAACGCATCATTCTCCTGCTGTCCGGATCGCCGCCGCCTGGCATGCCAATTTCATCGCCATAATACACCACCGGCAGACCGGGGATGGCTGTTTGAAACGCCATAAGCAGGGCCATTCGCGAATAACCGACGGCGCTGCCCACGGTTACCGTGCGATTCCACCCGGCCTCTTTGTCATCCTCACCAGGGAGCAAACCCCCTCCGGCAATGCTGGTAAACCGGGCCATGTCGTGGTTGCCGGTAATGTTGCCCATCAGGTGGTGGTGGCCAAAGGCGTCCAGGCTGGCCTCCAGTTCTGCCGCCAGGGATCCAAAATCTCCTTCGTCTGTGCTCAGGCAGGAGCGGGCGGCAAAATACAGGGGAAAGTCAAATTGGGCATCCAGCATACCCGGACCTATGTAACTGGCAATCAAGTCGCGGCTGCCAAAGGTTTCGCCTATTTGGTAGAGGTCGCGATCCGGAAAAGCCTGGTGGAGTTTGGTGGTCAGGGTCCGCCAGAACAATTCAGGAATGTGTTTAGTGGCATCATGCCGAAAACCGTCCAGGTTAAAGCGCTCTATCCAAAACAGGGCGGAGTCTGTGACCGCTTGCGTGATGACCGGATTTTCATAGTCCAGCGTGGGCAGGAAATCGTCGAACCAGGTAGTCAGCCGGTGCTCATCCCAGCGCCGCAGGTTCCGCGTGCCGTCGGGAAGCACCAACGGTGTTTGCCATTCCGGGTGCGCCAGAATCATCGGGTGGTCCTGGTGAACGTGGTTGGCCACAAAGTCAAGCAGCACCCGCATGTTGCGTTTGTGCGCCTCTTGTACCAGCGCTTCAAGGGCGGCATCACCGCCAAAGCGGGCATCCACTTTGGAGTAGCTTGTCGGCCAGTACCCGTGGTAGGCAGAGAACCACCGGCGAGGCTCGGGGTACTCTTGAAAAGCGCCTTCCGCATTTTTTGAAACCGGCGACACCCAGAGGGTGTTGATGCCCATTGCCTGGATGTAGTCCAGCTGTTGGGTTAGCCCTTGCAGGTCGCCGCCGAAAAAATTGGCCGGAGGCAAAATGCGCGCATCATCGGTGGGTGCATCATTGCTGCTGTCGCCATTGGCAAAGCGGTCAATCAGGGGAAAGTAGAGCGTCATCGCCTGGCGAGGGGACAGCGCAACAGCAGGCCCTGTCTGGTTGGTGGAGGCATCTTTTTCTGCGTTCCGTGGTTTGGCGTTGTCTGCGTTGCTGTTGCTCTTCGAGGGGGCCGCGCTTGGTCCTGCCGTCCCAAGCGGCTGGCCAAAAGCCAGGGGTACCCGCAAATCATTGGACCGGCCACTTTCATTCCAGGCCACCAGGGTCAGCGAACTGGACGGTGCTTCCAGCGCTTGTTGCGGCAAGCGCAGCGTCCATTCGTTGCCGTCGCGGGCCAGGAACGAAGGGTCTAACGCAGCGTATTCCCACAGCAGCAGCCAGCCTTCAGGATCCCCTTCGACCTGAAAAACCAAACGATCTTTTTCTGCCCGCAGCGGGCGAATAAAAGGCAAATTTACTGGCCGATCAATGGTCAGGACGGAGTTAAACCCCCCTGCATTGTTGTCCATGGAATCGGGGTTGACGGGGTCCAGCATCCAGCGGCCATCCACCACGAATTGGTACGGGTAGCGGCCGGGATCCAGGGTTAGCGCAGCCTTCCAGACATCGCCTTCTCGGGTCATAAATCCGGCCGTAGGGTTCCAGTCATTAAACACGCCGGCCACCTGAACCGGGCCATTTGGGCTAAAGGTAGCCGGCAGGGTTAGTGTGACGCGCGTCTTTGCCGGGCGAAAAATCGGCAGGGTGTAGCCAAACCCGTCTTTCCAAACGACCAGCCCGGCCACCGGCGCCAGATCTTCGCTGGTGGTCAGCCCCAACATGCCGTCGCTCAACCGGCCCATCAGGCCCTTGGGGTAATGGACAGAGTCGGGCGCAAATCCGGGACCAAACCAATCGGCAAGTGCAATGGTTTGGGAGCCATCGCCCAAGCGGATGGGCCAGACCGGTGCCTGCAAAAGCGCTGTTTCCGGATAATCCAGCGCAGGCAGCGCATTGGATGGACGGCAACCGGGATAGAAAAGGAGGGAGGGAGCGAGCGCGAGCGCGCAAGCAAACCACCCAGCGCGCCAGTGCGGACGCTGCGTTAAAAGCAAAGGATCGGCTGAAGGCAATCCGGACCAGATTTGCGCTGTTCTGGCTGCAAAGGCCCATGCCCAATATAAAATTGATAATATATTCATTTTCATAAAATTATTTATCCGGGCCTGCTGGTGGCAAAGGCGATTTTAACAGCGGATGTTCCAGCCACCAGCGCACAGCCAAAGGGAAAACGGATGACCACCAGCTTTCTTTGTGTTCCCCCAGCGGGTCCAGGGACCATTCCAGGTTGGCCGCTGGCCAGCCGCTTCGGCGCAGTCCGTAATAGGCTTCCAGGAAACCGAGGGCAAAGCGATTGAGCCGCTCGCCGCCAACAGCAAAGGATTCGTTCCAGTTGTCGCGGCCTTCAGCGCAGCCCATTCGACCCCAGCATAACAAATCATTTGGTATGGTTGCATCGGTGATAGCGCGCACTTCTTTGTCCAGAAACCAGAATGCCGGGCTAAAAACCAGAGCTGTCCCAAACGATTCTGGTGCGTGCAGCACAGCGTACAAGGCCATGATTGCCCCAATGGAGGAGCCGCCAATGGCCACGTCAACCGGCTTTGTGCTGACCCGGTAGGTTGCCTGAACGTGGGGAAGAACGAAAGCAGTCAAAAATTCCAGGTGTTGGGCAGCTTCCCCGCCGCCGTATTCCGGGTGGGCTGAAGGGGTGTATTCGGCAATGCGCTGCGGGCCGCCGTTGTCCACCCCAACCACTACCGGAACCCGAAATCCCTGCGCTTCAAGGGCACTAAGGCTTTCATCCACCTGCCATTCGCCGGAAAAACTGCTCGCGCCATCAAAAAGGTTTTGGCCGTCCAGCAGAACCAGTAACGGTCGGGTGGCGGTATCCGTATGGTAATCCGGAGGCAACCAAATGCGCAAGGTGCGGTAGGGCAACGATGGGCTGTTCAAGGGCCGCTCCGCAGTAAAAGGACCGAGAGGTACGCTGTCAAAAACAAGCCGGGATCCAGGGGCAATTTGCGCAGTGATTGCCTTATCTTCTGAGCACAATAGGCTCAGCATCAGGGCTATCCAAAGCTTGAAACAGGCCTGCCGCCAAGGGCGGTTCGTGCGATTTTTTCGGGCGAAGGGCCGCATGGCTTCGGAGCTGATGGATTAGGCGAAATTGGTTCAGTAGTGCGCTTCAAAGTGTAAAGGTAACACTAAGGATGCTGTACCTTTGAAGAACAAAAGCAAAGATCGAAGGAACAAAAAATGGTTGCTATGCAAAACCTTTCCCGAGTTTGGTGTCAGTTTGGCTGCCTGGCCGTTTTTGCAGCGGCGAGCCTTGGGCAATCTGTTCAGGCCCAGGAAGTGATGCTTCAGGGCTGGTATTGGGATTTTCCAACCGTGGTCAGCGGCAAGACGTTCATGGCGAATTTGGGTGAACAAGCCGAAGATCTGGCTGAGGCGGGGTTTACCCAGGTCTGGTTACCCCCGCTGAGCAAAGGCTCGGGAGGCGGGTTCAGCGTGGGCTACGACGTCAAGGATTACTACGATTTAGGCGATTATGGCAATGCCCGCTGGGGCAACCGCAGCCACTTGACCGCGGCCATCAATGCCTTCAATGCTGCGGGCATCTTGCTGGTAGCCGACATGGTTTGGAACCACCGCGATGGCGGCCTGGCTGAAGACAACGACGCTGTGGAAGGCTGGATTGAGAACCTCAATTTCAGCAAGGTAGCTGCCGGGGACCAGCCCATGCCTTCGGATCGCTGGCGCTGTTACCTGCCCATTGGCGGCAGCACTGGCAACGGGGCAGGCACCTATTACCTCAAGGTGCGCTCGGCTTCAGAGCACCCCAACTTTTTTGGCAAGTCGTATACCGCTATGACCTGGACCAACACGGTCAACCCCAACTATGGCACCGCTGCTCTGGAAGAAAGCGAGCCGAACGGGGGCGGCGACTGCGGACAGAGTTTTGACGCGATGGAGTTGGGGCGGCGAATGAATGCCTTTACGGACGATGCCGGCTGCAAGACGGATGAATTTGCGCTGACCCTTGACGCATCGGACTTTGACGCTGCCGGCGATACCATCTGGATTCAACTGTTCAACAACGCCGGTGGCCTCAACGACTACAGCGACCACTACATCTACGGATTGTGGAATGGCAGCGCCGATGTCCAGGGACAGCTTCGCTACCAGACCTACACCGATTTCAGCCAATTGCCTTCCGGACAGGGGGCCATGAATTACCCGGCCTTCCGGCCAAACGGCAACCCCACCCAATTGGCCGGCGATTGGGACGCCCTGTGGTTTTTCAACGATCTGGATCAAACCGTGCCCGCGGTGCAGGACGAACTGACCGATTGGACGTCCTGGCTTTGGGACAATGCGGGCATTCGCGGGTACCGGCTCGACGCAGTCAAGCATTTCCCCAACTGGTTTACCGGCCTGGTCATGAACCGGCTGCACGACGAGGGCAAAAACCCGCCGATGGTGGTGGGCGAGTTTTTTGACGGCAATGCGTTCACGCTGAAAACCTGGACGGATCAGGCCAACGCGGGCATGGATGCCGACACGCGGGCTAACATTCAAATTCGCGCCTTTGATTTTGCGCTTCGCGAATCGCTGAAGCAGGCTTGCGACGCCTTTGGCTATGACGCGCGAAACGTGTTTCAAAGCGGCATGGTGGACGCCGCCGGAAGCTCTGGTTTTGACGCCGTGACTTTTGTGAACAACCATGACTTTCGCTATCCTGGTCAGGAAGTAGCCAACGATCCCGACCTGGCTTATGCGTACATTTTAACCAACAACCGCGTAGGACTGCCCTGTGTGTTTTATCCGGATTACTTCCAAAGCGGGGAACAGCGCTTCCGGTTAAACGGCTTGATGGACGTGCAGCGCAAGTACATCGCCGGTTCGCCTTTTGTGGACTACCTCAACCGCTTTGGCAGCTTTTACTCGGGCAATTACCTCAGTGGTTTTGCGAACACATCCCTGATTTACCAATTGCACGGTGGACCTTCCGGTCGGAGCGTGGTGGTGGTCATCAATTTCGCCGGCGAAACGCTGCGCGTGGACCATACGCTCAATACCAGTGCGGTGCCGATTGGCGACACCCTCACCGACATTTTTGGGGTTTCGCCCAACGCATATGCGATAGTAAACGGCGCGAGCCAGGCCTATTTTGAAGTGCCGGCGCGGTCTTTCGGTGTTTGGGTTCAGGGCGACCTGACCGATGACCTGATTCCGCTCGTGGACACGGCAGCTACAGGCACGGGCGAAGGGCTTGCGTTCTCCGGGCAACTGTCCGGCATGACGCTGGCGCCTAATCCTACCACGGGCAACCTGGCACTGACCTGGCCAACGGCTGGTCTGTCTGCAGGGGATGCCATGGTGCGGCTCATCGGCATGGACGGCCGCGTGTACGCTCAACAATTCGTAGCTTCCCAAGCCGGGACGTTAACCATGCAGGTTCCTGTTTCCTGTCCTGCAGGCATGTACCTGTTGGAATGGACCCTGAACGGAGCGCGCATGCACAAGCGTTTTGTGTATGCTCCAGTTCCTTGATGCGTTATCGGGTTAGTCTGTTCACCTGCTACTTTGCCTAACATGCTGATTTTTCGGTCTTGCTCATGACACCCTTTCACCGGATTCGTTTGCTTTGGGCAAGGGTTTTCCTCTTGGGACTCCTGCTGTTGCCTGTCTTGCTCATGGCCCAGGGCCTCAAGCCTGCAGCAGGGGTTGTCTATGATGACGGGGCCCTTCCCCGGATAGATATTTATCTGGATCCGGATTCCCTGGATGCTTTGTACGAGGATCCCTGGAGCGATGATCACTACCGGGCTGGGTTTGTGTTCACCCGCGGGGCCTACCGCGATTCCGTGGCGAACATTGGATTTCGGTGCCGGGGCAATTTTTCGCGGGGCGCTTATAAGAAGAATTTTAAGGTATCTTTTAATACGTTTGATCAAGGCCGAAAATGGAACGGTCTGGAGAAGCTGAACCTCAACGGTCAGGCCAATGACCCTTCCGTTATCCGCGCTAAACTGGCCAGCGATTTGATTCCGCAAATGGGAGTGGAGGCAACCCGGGCCAATCACTGCGAAGTTTACATCAATGGCGATTATTACGGTTTGTACATTAATGTGGAACATATTGATGAACGCTTTGCTAAGTCCCATTTTGGCAGTAACCAGGGCAATATCTACAAATGCACCTATCCGGTAGACCTCGTATGGGAGGGCAGCAATCCTGATAACTACGACTATTGCGAGTGGACCCATGGCGGGGACCGGCCCCCTTATGCAGATCTGGTCAATTTCATTGACGTGTTGAACAACAGTTCAGACGCAGCGCTGCCTTGCGCACTTGAACAAGTGATCAATGTGGACGATTATCTTCGCCAGGCGGCAATAGACGTGATGATTGGAAATTGGGATGGATATATTTATAATACAAATAATTTATATTTAGTACACAATCCTATCTCTGATCGCTTTGAATACGTTATTTACGACACCGATAACACCTTTGGCATTGATTGGGTTGACCGCAACTGGGGCACCCGCGACATTTACGAATGGGCGCGCACCGGCGATGACCGGCCCCTGTACGAGCGCCTGGTGGCAGACCCGCTCTACCGCGATCGGTTCAGTTGGTACATTGATCGGCTGGCCACATCGCTCATGGCTGACCCGGCCTATTCCGCCCGGATTGATTTGTTAAAAGACCGCATCACTCCGGCCGCCGCCTCTGATCCATTTTATCCCTATGAACCGTGGCAGTTTCACGATTCGTACACCGAAGCGTTGGGAGGCCATGTGGATTACGGGCTTAAGGAGTTCATTCAGGTGCGCATCAGCAATGCACTGGCTCAATTGGAAGCCTACACGGTAAGTCCCGTGCTCAACCATTTGCGGCACAATTACCCGGTGCTTGGCCAGGAGCCAGTGGTAACCGTTTTTGCGGAGGACGATGCTGCAGGGCTGGAGCTTTGGCTGGTTTATGAAACTGATGGCCTGACTGATTCCCTTGAAATGAAGGACGATGGGTTGAGCAGAGACGGACTTGCCGGTGACCGGATTTACGGCGCTGTGCTGGAGCCGTTGACCGAGCCGGGGGAATGGGCGTTTCGCGTTCACGCCTATGATGCGGACGATCGGACTGCGGTACTTCCCTGTGCTGCGGTGACCTGGCGCATTGACGAGCCCGCCCTTCCCCTGTTTGTGAATGAGTTCATGGCCGCGAACAACAGCCACATGGCGGATGAAAGCGGCGTATACTCCGATTGGCTGGAAATCTACAACGGCGGCAGCGCAGCGATTTACCTGGGCGACAAATACCTGAGCGACGATGGGCGCTATCCTTCGCAGTGGCGCATGCCGGACATGACTTTAGGCCCTGGCGAGTTTGCCTGGTTTTGGGCAGATGACCGGGAGGACCAGGGGCCGAACCACACCAATTTTAAGTTGGCTGCCTCCGGGGGATCCATTGGCGTTTACGCGTCGGAAACCGATCGCTTGCGTCCGATTCACGTGCTGCAATATGGCGCGCAAACCGCGGATGTTTCTTCGGGTTTATTGCCCGATGGGGCAGGGGAGCTTGAGGTGCTTGTGGAGCCGACCCCGGGTTGGTCCAACGTGTTGACCGGTTTGACGCAGGCTCAGATGGAGTCGCTGCTGGTCTTTCCCAATCCGGCCCGCGACCGGGTTTTTCTCGGGCCTAATCCTTGCACCACCTGGGCCATCCGGGGAATGGACGGCAGGTTGTGGCGCGAGTTTTCTTCGGTTTCGCCCGACGGAGGTTGGCTTGATCTGGTCGGCATCCCAACCGGCGTTTACCTGCTCAGCGGACGCTGCGGCACAGGCGTGTCGTCCGTGAAGTTGGTATTGAAGTAAAGCTCCGGCGCTCCATCAGCGCCAGAGCTCCTGGCGTTAAAGAGATCTGCGGTTATTGAACCACAACCCGATTAACGGTGCGTTCACCGCCAGCCTCAAGCTCTACGAGGTAGATGCCAGGGGTAGAAGGCATGCGCAAGGTTTGGCCGCGGCGCCCGGCAGGCAACTGACCAAACTGCTCCACGCTGTTCAGTCTGCCGTTCAGGTCGGTTATGCGAGCCGTTACCTCAGCAGCCGTTCCCAATTCAAACAACACCGCAATTTGTGTGCCTGCGGCTGCCGGGTTGGGGTAAAGTTCCGTCCAGCCTAAGGGTCCTGGCACTTCGTTCACACCGGCAATGATATCCGGCGTTGCCAGGCGCACATCGGTATAGAGGCGGTACTCGCCGGGTTCCAAGGCAATGCTGGCACTGAGGTCAGTTACATTGAGCGAATCGCCGCTGAAGTACTCGTACCACCAGCCGGTGTTTTCGAAGCCTGGAACGGCATCCCGGCTGGTCACAGCGATATTGCCCAAGGAGATGACATTCATGTCCGGGTGGCGGAGGCGAATGATTTTGACAATGCCGGAAACCGACGCGGTGAAGTCTGTGGTGCGAAAGACTTCGGGATGATCGCGGCGCAGGTTAATGAGCGCGCTGTACACCTGGTACAAGCGGCGTCTCGGACCTTCGTCGTAGTAATCCCAGCGGACGGGTTTGTTTCCAACGCGACCATTGAAGTCAATGGAGTAATCGTAGCCGATTTCACCAAACTGCCAGATCATTTTGGGGCCGGGAATGGGGAAGAACAAGGCTGCAGCCAATTCGCTGCGGAAAAGCGCTGTGTTAAAGTCGCGGACGTTGTATTCCGGTGATTCGCTCGTGTTCCCTTCTTTGAGCGTGGTGTACATCATGCGCTCTTCGTCATGGCTTTCCATGTAACTGAGCAGGTTGGGGTCGTCCCAGCCGCGGGTGGTATAGATTCCCCAGCTGATGTTGCTGGTTCCGCTGCCCTTGGCCAGGTTGCGGTAATCGTGGTTAATGTTGCCCCAGAACATCATGCCGTAATTGGCCAATTCGCGCTCTTCGGTGTTGTCAGCGAAGTGCTCCAGAATCAGGTATGCATCGTCGTCGATGGACCAGAGGTAATCGGCGTAATCTTTCCAGATGGCCACCCGGCTGGCATCATAGGCACCCCAGGCCGCGGTGTTGCCCAGCGTGTTGTTTTGCGTGAACCCTTTAGACAGGTCCATGCGGTAGCCGTCAAATTTGTATTCTTCGACCCAATAGCGCAAAATATCTTTCGTGTACTTCTTTGTGGCCTGGCTTTCGTGGTTGTAATCGTAGCCCACGTTGAAATCGTGTTTGGCAATTGGATTCAACCAGGGGCTGCTCAGTGCCGGTCCATCCCCTTCGAAATACATGCGGACCATGGGGCTCTGGCCGAAGGCGTGGTTGAGCACCATATCTAATATTACGGCGATGCCGCGGGCGTGACAGGTGTCAATGAGTTCTTTCAGCGCATTTTTGGTGCCGTAGTATTTGTCCAGCGCGCCGTGGAAGGAGGGGTTGTAGCCCCAGCTCTCATTGCCTTCAAACTCGCCCAGGGGCATAAACTCAATGGCGTTGATGCCCAACCGCTGCAAGTAGGGCAAGGTATCCAGCAGGGTTTGGTAGTTGCGCTTGGTCAGAAAGTCGCGGATGTGAAGTTCGTACACCACCAGATCGGAGATGGCGGGCTTTTCAAAGTCGTTGATCGTCCAGGTGTAGGGAG
>WGOA01000062.1 GCA_016124275.1 Bacteroidota bacterium | reverse complement strand
GCTTATGTGGCTCCCAGCCGAAGCCAACAAATGTTGCACCGTTTGTTCCAAAGCTTTGCTCCAAACCAAAACGCAAAGCTCGCCGAAACAACGCCGACAGAGAACCCGTCAAATCGGTGGGGCGCTCGCACCGCTTACAGTAGTCCGGCAACTCTTGCCCTTTTGCACTGAGTGCAGACCGGCGCCCACCAACAACGATGCAGTTCAGGCGCCCCTATTTATCTGATCGAGCCTGCTGTGCTCGCCATCGGAGGACCCGCGCGAGGGCCGATCTATGCTCCGCATGTGTCGTCGCCTCCAGATCCGAGTGATCTCGCATCAGCATATGCAGGGCGCAATGCACGATAAGATGTCGCTCGTTGATATCCGGCACACAGGATACAACGCGGCTAAGATTCTGGCCGAGTTCTGCGATCATATGGGCGCTCTGCAACGAGGATTCTTCCACTCTGCATATTTCTGTCCGCGGGACTTTCATGAATGGAATCTCAGCTTCCACAAATTGCACCGCTTACAGATTATGATTTCGCACACGTCTGCACCGTGATTTAGATCAAGAATATGCAGAATGGCAAAATGGCTTTCCGTTAAGCCGCGAAGGATGGGCATAAATACACTGTCTGGGAAGCATCCAGAGTGAAAATACCACCCTGTTGTATGCATCCCAGACAGATCATCTGCGCCAGCCATCCCCATGAAAGACCTGACTGTCCAGCAGCCATATCCTCAGCAGACCCAATCAACCTTTCATAGGCCTAAAGTAACTGTTTTGATGCGAGTCAAATGCAGATGCGGAAAACGTTCGTTGGTCGGATGATTAGATTTGTACCGCTGCGGTCGCTGGTTCATCAAAGGTAACTCGTAAAAAATCCCGGCAAAAGAGATGAGCGCAGTCGGAATTTCCGGATCAACGCCGCCCGTAATGCGTATCTGCGGTGCGTGCGTGAAGGATATCTCGATGGTTCCCAGGCCCGTCCCCGCCGCGGGCGATGCACCGGAAAATCCAACGGGGTCAGGCCTCACCGTTACCGGCACAAAACTTGGTGCACGCGACGTCGCCGGAAAGCCTGCCTCCGCCCGAAACTTCTTGCGCCAGGCAAACAGCATGCTGCGATTGATACCACGCTCGCGGGCTGTCGCCGTCACCGTCATCCCCGGCGAAAAAGTTTCCGCCACAGCTGCCAGATTCTCTCCGCGCGCCCAGCGAAGACGCGACGCTCCAAGTATCAGTTCCATGTCTCACCGGGCGTTTACGCATAGTCTCGGACCATGTCTCAAGACCGGTCCTTATCTGGCAGTACATGCGCGACAACTGGCTCTCAAATCGCGTGTTCACTGACTACGAGCAGATCGTTGCCCTCTGTGAAGCCTGGAAAAAAGCTCGCACAGCGACTAAGGAAAATCTAGCAGTCTGCTGAAAAAGCAGCGAGTTTGGCGTTTTTTCCTGGGTTTTTGCGGTTTGGCATGGTCAGGGCGCCCGCTTTTCGCGGGATTTGGCGTCTTGTGGCGCGTCGCAGGACGCGCGTGGACGCAGTCCGCCCCTCATGCGGCGAGCAATCCTGGCATGCGCGCGAGATTGTAGGCGGCGAGGTTGATGTCGAACAGAGCGCCGAGTTTGCCGGTGCCGCGCATCTTGGCCTTGCGCAACGTACCGTGCTGTTTGCCCCAGCCGAAAATACACTAGGTCGCCTTGCGCCGGGCCTGGCGGATTTTGTAGCCGGCGTGACGCGTGGTGCGCCCGTCGATGGAGCTCTTGCGCCGCTTGCCGGTTTTCGTCTCCGTGTTGTTTTGCGCCACGTGCGGCGTGACGCCGGGCGCGCGCAGATTTCCGGCATGATCCTGCGTGTCATAACCCTTGTCGGCGCCGAGGGTGACGCGTTTCTCGTTTCGCCCTGGGCTCGATAAGCGCTTCGGCGGCGCGGCGCTCGGCGGTTGCGTTAGCCTGCGTGACGTGTCCGCCAACGGCAAGGCCGTTCCTGTTCTTCATCAGCGCATGGCCCATATAAGCAAGCTTCGCCTCCTTGCCGTGCGCCTTGCGGTAGAGCCTGGCGTCCGGATCGGTCGTGCTCTGATGGGTTTCATTCGTACGCTTCTGATCGTGGAAATTCTCGCCGTCTCCGTCCTGGCCGTCCTTGGGCTTGAAGCTCTTGTGGCTGGCCCAGGCCTCGATGAGCGTCCCGTCGACGGAAAAATGCTCGGCCGACAGAAGCGGCGCGACCTTCGGATGCGCCAGGAGTGCCGACAGAAAATGTTGAAACACATCGCCATCCAGCAAGCGGTCGCGGTTCTTCGAAAACGTCAAGGCGTCCCAGACCCGATCATCGGGCGAAAGCCCCACGAACCACCGGAACAGGAGGTTGTAGTTCATCTGCTCCATCAGCATGCGCTCCGAACGAACGCCGCAAAGCGCCTGCAGAGGCAGCGCCGACATCAGCTGTTCGGGCGGGATCGAGGGACGGCCCTCGCGCGCGTAAAGCCGCGTGAGGCGCGCGCTCATCGCCGCCAGAACATCGTCCACCAGCGGCCGGATCGTACGCAAAGGATGCCTTTCGGGAATGCGGTCCTACGTCGAAATGTAGGAAACATCCCCGCATCGCGAACTCCATTCCACCACGAAACAGAACTGAATCACGATCCGAACGAACTGGCTAGTTTTTCAGCAGACTGCTAGACTGTCGGTTTCCGGGATTGGGCTCATGGATGATGCTCAGCGCAGGTTAGTATAAGCGCCCGTTCGATAAAAATATGCACTGCCCACCTCGTGCGCTTTCTGAGCCCTCGGGAGCAAAGATCAGCGATGACTGTTTTGAGCCGGAGGAGGGGCGACATCTGACTTGCTCGGCCATGAAGCTTTGATTGCTATCCTGACGAGCTCCGGCAGAGTCCTGCAATTGGTCTTCGCCATGACAGATGCACGGTGACTTTCAACCGTTCTCTGACTGATGCCTAGATCGTCGGCGATGTTCTTGTTGGGCTGGCCCGCAAGAACCCCCTTCAAGACGTCCTGCTCGCGCGGGGTGAGTTGGGAAAGGGCCCCTGCCGCGTCGGCTATTTCCTGTTCTGAAGATTTTCTATCCCGACTGGTTTCTAAAGCATCATCGATCGCGTGAATCAGGTCTGACAAGTCAATCGGCTTCTCAAAGAAATCGACGGCACCTGCCTTCAGCGCCCGGACGGCAACTTGGACGTCGCTGGCCCCGGTTGTCATAATCACGCGGGCTGACGGAACGGTCTGGTTAACGGCGTGCAGAATAGACAGGCCGTCCATTGATCCGAGGTAAGCGTCGACCAGGATACATATGGCCTCGCCACCAGCCCCGAAATCCTTCAGGTGGTCTATAAATGTCGCACCGCATGAGAAACTAGTTACCGAGTATCCTCGGGCAGTAAGCAGGGTCGACAGCATTTCATTGAATTTTTCATTGTTATCCAGAATGATTACCCGGGGAATAGCCTGACCGACGACCATATCGAGCCGGCTTCCACCCCGGTTTGGCGCCGCATACTCAAGCAACCGCTTTATTTCGCTCTCGAGGATATCTGGCCGAACAGGCTCGCAGAGCAGAGTAAACTCTTGCTCGGCAATAACCTGTCGTGCCTCGGCCGTAATATCGCCTGCCAGAATTATAACGGGTATCCTTACCCCAAAGGATGCAATCATGATGCGAGCAAGGCTGCAGCCGTCCAATTTTCCAGCAAGATTGTAATCTACAATTATTAGATCAGGCAGTTTCCGGCCGGGGCCGAGAAGAGCAAGCGCCGAGGTCAGATCGCTGGCTTGGCTGACTGAGTAGCCCTCTTTCGAAAGTAGCAGTTCCAGAAGTGTGCGAACATCCGGATCGTTTTCAATTATAAAAATTTCTCCGGTCATCGTCTCTGAAAACACCGAGAGCGGATGAATCAGATCTGCGCCAGGCGGGAGCGCTGGGATCAGGTCGACTTCGGCGAGGGGGGCCACCACGGAGAAGGCTGTCCCGAATCCGACCTTCGAGGAAACATGCACCTGGTGACTGAGTAAATCGGCAAGGTGTCGAACAATAGAAAGACCCAAGCCCGCCCCCCTCGGCGCCATCTGTCTGCTATCCTCAGCGTTGTGATAGTCTATGAAAATATTCTCCAGTTCTGCCGCGGGGATACCAATACCGGTGTCCCATATTTCAATGCGTAGCTCGTCGCCTCTCTTTCGGCACCCCACACTCACACGACCTTTATCGGTGTACCGGATGGCATTAGACAAAAGGTTCCGGATAATCTGTTTGAAAAATCCGGGATCCGTCCTGATGACTGCACTTGATCGAATGAGTTTTAATTCAATCGACTTAGCCGTAGCCTGATACTCAAACTCCGAGCAGACAGCTTTAAGAAGATCGTGAACCTGTACGTTCTGGAGCTGGAAGCTTATGTTTCCGGCTTCGATCTTGTTGATGTCCAGCATGGTGTTTAATATTTCGACCATCGCGCTGACCGCATGCTCCATCCTCCCAAGGAGGGCGGCCGAGTTTTTGCTTTTTTCGTCTCGCGCAAGAAGTTTTTGAATGAAGGTCAGTGTCTGCAAGGGGTGACGAAAGTCATGGCTGAAGGCTGAAAGGATCCTTGTTTTCGCGATGGCAGATTGGCGCAATTTCCGCACGGCAATCTTCTGAGCCTGCAGCGCGAGGTGCTGATCGGTGACATCAACATAGCTGATCAGTACACCGTCAATTTGGCCAGCATGATCGTAGCATAGTTCGATGCGCCTTCTATACCACCTGTTTTGTCCGATTGGGACCTCTCTGTCTGGGACCGCCTGTTTCGATGCGGCACTGTGAGCGTCCCGCAGAACATCCGGATCGGCCGCGAGCCATTGCAGGTCCGAAAGCGGCCGGGCAATGTCGGTCGGACTGATGGAGAATATGCTGCTTGCGGCAGCCGTGGAGGCAAGTATCCTGAAGTTTGGGTCGAGACAGATAATCGCAACACTTGAACTTAAAAGCAGAGATTGAAGCAGATGCGCCCTGCCTTTCTGCTGTTCCAGGAGTTCCTGAAGTAGGCGGTTTAGCGTAGCAAGCTCGTCATGGGGCAATTCGAGCTTTTTTTGCGAATGCGCGAACTCTTGATAATTTGACGTGGCTTCTTCGTGCAAATGCAGCGTTCGCTTTTCCAATTCTCGTTCCGATGCCAACGCGCGTTCAAGCGCTTGCATTGGCTGGGCTACCTTGCGACGCAGGTCGCGCACGAGCCGGTTATCGAACGTATTGTGGGTGCCCCCATTGTCCTTTTCGGTCTCATCCATCATCATTTCTCTTTCAAGCTGGTGTAGGCCCGCAAGCTTCATAATAAAAAGTTTGTCGTTACCTTGGTCGGCGAGACGTACGCTTGCGCGGCGACAATTATGATGGTCGGTTTAGCGACAACTATGATGGCCGGGGGGACCGGTTGTCTGGCCCGGTCGTAGGTAGGGGCGTAGCACCGGGCGGAAGACCTCGTGACGGTCCTGCTCAATGCAACCTGAGCCCCTCGCGTCCCTCATTCCTTTCGAGAGTCTGACCCTCTCTGAAACGCTCCGAAATTCTCCCTCACGCGGAGCTGGAATTTTTCGGCCTCGATCTGTTGGAACAAGATCGCGAACCGTAGGTTTTGATTTGAATCAAAATCTACCTAAGGTCAGTGCTGATCGGACGAAACCATATGACGAAAAAATGTCGCGTCATCATAGCTTTTCGTATGGTATTTGAATATATCAGTATACATACGGTCGGCATGAGAAAGTAGTCATGGGGGACGTCATCATTGACAGCTGATGCCTCCTCCGACGCCGCAAAATAATCAAACCACGGTCCGGTTTTGATGCACATCCACCCGCCCTGCGCTACGGCACACTGGATATTACGTAAGCTTCCGATCTGACAATTCCGGTAGTTTCCGATCCTCCCCGGGAACCGCGTCTCAGGTTAAGCTGCAAAGCAATTACAGACAACGGATAGGGGACGACGGATGGGGCAAGGGCAGAACATGATATGCTCCGAAAGGCGTTCTCAAGCCAAGAAAAAGGACAGGGTACAGAAGACCGGCAGTTTCGGAGGTTCTGCTGGCGATCTCGGAATGATAGGGAGTTTGATGACTGCGGTAAGTTTTGTTTGCTGCGATAAACGCGGGAAGATGCAGTTGCACCAGCGAGCGACAGTTGGGTGCTCGAACCCTATCCTAAACGTCGACGTTAGTCTGAAGATATGCCTGAGGTTCCTGAGGAACGTACGCTTCCGGATAACCAAAGGAGGCGGACAGTGCGCCGCCAGACAAGCCGCGTCGAAACCTGTGTCTGTAAGCGCGGCGTTTCTATCGGGAAGAACCGGGGCGCAGTTGTTGCCCCGGCGCAGAGGCTTCGAGCGGTTTTGCCCGATCAGTTCATTGCGCGTGTCGCCTGTGCGGGCGCGCGGCGCTGGTAATCTTTACGCAGGACAAAGAGCATCTGTACCCTGGAGCGGCGACCTCAGGCAGACTGAGTTTCAAAGATCTTATCCGGCTTTCCTGCCGGTGAGATGGGCTACGGCCGTTACGAGCCGTAGCCCGCGAGTCGGCAAGCACGCCTACTCGTTCCCACACGCGTGGGAGAACTGCTTCGCCAATAGGGGCTAAGCAGAACACCGTGGGTTCTCGGAAAATAAAACCCACGAATTATGAGGATATCACAATGAAACATACACTCAAAGCAGTCATTGCAATGGCTTTTGTCGCGGGTGCGGCTCAGGCGCAGGTAGCACCTGATTCAGAGAGCCTTCAGTATGAACTGAGCGGAACAATCGCAAGTAATTGTGTTCTTGTTCCGAATGGCACGTCTGTAGTGAACGTCGACATGAGCAACTTTGGCAATCAGGGTCTTGCTGCTGTCGCGTATTCCTGCAACTCGCCATACACACTCAGGATTGCATCTGCGAACGGTGGTCTTCAGCACCAGGAGAGTGGTGGCGCCATCACAATTGCTTACGATGTCGAGACCTTTGGCTTCCTGAATGATGATTTTGGCAATGGTCCTCAATCCTTCAATTCAGCTGCTATCGCCGCGACGCCGGCAGTTGTGGCTCAAGACCTGAGCTGGACAAATATCCTTCTCAATGGCGGGGTGCAGACCGGCAATCTTGATCTGGTTGCACCATCGCTGGCGAACTCAAGTGTCGCTGGGACCTATCAGGATACGCTGACGCTTACGCTGACTGCGGATATCTGATCCTTTCAACGGTGGCGCCGCTGGATCTCGAGGCACAATGTCGGGATACATGCGGCGCCGCTTTTGCTCCTCAATTAAGCGGATTGTACACTCATGGTACGCGCTGCCGGATTACTTTTTGCTGCCCTCTTTGCATCAGCATTTGCTCGTGCTGCAGCCTTTGAACTCTCGCCGATTGTGATCCAGCTCGAACCCCGCGGACCAGGGGCGGCGCGCAACTTTGTCGTCAATAATACGCAGTCCGATCCCATTGCTTTGCTCATTGAAGTCTACGCACGTAGCGCAAGCGATCATGGTGAGGAGATTCGGACGCCTGATTACGACAGCTTTGTAATCACGCCGCCACAACTTGTTGTTGAGCCATCTACAAGCCAGGCAATTCGTGTTCAGTGGATCGGGCCTCCCGATATCGAGCGGGAGCTGGCATTCCGCGTCATCGTGAGGCAGTTGCCTATTCGCTTCCTCAGTGAAAATCAGGGCAGCGAGTTTCAAGCCGACGTCGCCGTGGCCTACAGGTATGAAGCCGCCGTTTATGTTGCGCCGCCCAAATCAAAGCCGTCGGCCGAGCTGGTATCGAGTGAGCCTGCCATTGATGAAACCGGTCGCCCGGTACTCCGACTGACAATCGCTAGTAAGGGAAGCATGCGCGCGATCCTCGATCAGCCGCGCCTCCAAATTACCTCCGCCTCGGGCGCTTCCGTTGAGTTAACGGGGGAGCGGGTGGATACATTGCAGATGAAGAATATTCTCAGTGGCACGCAAGCGGTCATTGACGTTCCGTGGCCTGAGGAGGTTGAATTCGGTCCAGTAGGCGTGACGCTTAACACTCGATATTTCGTAGGTTGAGATGGCGAACCTCGTGTCACGGACCCATCCGATCTTTCGCGAGGATGTTCGAAGGCTTGCAGGGAAGTTTCTGTCTGCCGTGCTAACGGCTCTTGTTTTGTGCGGCTCCTGTTTAGCTAAAACCGATCTCACATCAGGCGGGGGCCATTTGCAGGCCCAGTCTCCTCTGCACCGTAATGCGTCTACAGACGAGATATTTCAGGCACTTTTTGGCCGAAAGCCAACTCCGCCGCCCCGCCTGAAGTATCCTGTCATTATCCTTGGAGCAAACAGGGGAGATATCGAAATTCTACCACGGAATGATCAGGGAGAGACCGAGATCGACATCGAGGCGCTGATTGCTCTCGTGGCGCCCCTGGTACTTGAAGAACGGCTAGCTGAGATTGAAACTTTTGGTGTAGACTAGGCGACGGTTACAATTACTCAACTCGGCGCGTTAGGCTACAAAGCAGAGTTCGATCGGTCAAACCTGAGCCTGGAGATGGATGTGCCGGTGGAATTCCGGAGCATCGTACCGATACCGCTTCAGCAGAGACGGCGACCGGTTCATGTCTCGAATATTGCAACGCAGGCTGAGACGAGCCTGATCGCGAACGTTTTTGCCGGGACGACATATGTGCACGACTCAACCCTTGGCCCGAGGGGGCTGACTGCGACACAGGCAAACATCGACCTGGCGGGAAACCATAGAGGTCTCGTCCTGGAGACCGGCCTTCGCTATATCGAAACGTCCGAGGACCCTTTCACCCTCGCGGATACTCGGCTTACGTATGATTTGGTAGAATCATTAATTCGGCTTGAGGCGGGCGATCTCACGGTCCCAACGTCGGGACTGCAGGGAAATCCCTCAATTTTCGGCATTTCCAACTACAGAAACTTTAATCTGAGACCGGATGAAGATTTTCGAGCTAATCCTTCTCAGGCGTTCGAGCTGCAACGTCCAGCGCGCGTGTCTATATCCATAAATGGACAGTTCATCCGGGAGTTGCGGCTGCCTTCTGGGAGATACAGTCTTACAGACCTGCCATTGAGGGCATCGTCCGGCAATGATGTCGTCCTCGAGATACTTTACGATACCGGAGAAATAGAACGTATTGTCTTCGCCGCGTTCTATGACTTCAATCTGCTTCGGAATGGCATCAGCGAGTTCGCTTTCAGTGCGGGACCGGCTTCAGAAATCCGGAATGGAAGACGCCGCTACGACGCGAACAATATCGCATTCAGCGGATTTTATCGTCTTGGCGTCTCCGACAGGCTGACGATGGGCGTAAACGCCCAGCTTGACGAGGATCTGGTCAACTTTGGATCTGAGGCCCTTATTGCTACCGGAATCGGCAGCATAGGACTTCTCGCAAACTACAGCGAACACACAGATGCGAGTGGCGTCGCGGTCACAGGTTTCTATCGGTGGGCAGACAAGGATCCAAAACGGCAGATGAGCTTTGAGGCGCAGACTAGCTATCAGGATAGGAGCTTTCGATCCCTCGGATCAACATCCGGCTCTACGGGATTTAAGTACGACACGGCGTTTCGTGTTGCTGGTAATGTAAGTGACAAGCTCCGATTACAGATGTCGGGTGGCCATCGGCGCCGTCATGATTCCAATTTCGACGAGTTGTCGATGACCTTTTCGGGAACAAGGCGTCTTGGTCGAGGCGCACTAGGCGCGACTGTGAGGTATGATGAAATGGGCGGAAGATCGGAGTGGAGCGCAGGGATATCTTACACAGTGCGCTTCGGGCCTGCATCAACTCAATTGGCCCACGAAACCCGCAGAAATACGACAAGGGCAAGTTTCGGATACCAACCGAACACCGGTGCAAACTCATTTGGGTACGACATCGCTTATACGGCGCAGTCGTTCAGAGATGAGCTGCGAGCCGGCGTTGGATATATCGGCAACAGATTCGACGCTCGCTTTGAGCAGACATTTGCCCAGGTCCAGCCGGGCGGACGCCTCGGAGAAGAGAGCTTTACAAATCTGTTTCTGGGCTCGGCTTTTGTTTACGCGGACGGGGCTACGTCCTTGTCAAGGCCGGTAGTGGACAGCTTCGCTATTTTCAAAACTGCGACCGGAGCAGAAATGTTTGATATCGCGGTTGATCCGGGCTCGACCATTTTCGGAACAAGACGCAGCTACGCCGCGAGAAGTACGGTGCTTGGGCCCGCCGTGCTTCCTGACCTGCAATCTTACTATCCAAGGACAGTGCAGGTTGAGGCCCCAGACGCGCCCGGCGGGATATCGATCGGGAACGAAACCTATTCCTTCAGGCCTGGGTTGCGCAGCGGCCATATTATCAATGTGGGCACCGATCGGAACGTTTCGGTTGTGGGTATGCTGGTGGACATTGACGGCAATCCGGTTCCCTTTGCATCGGGCTACGCGCTGACCGGAGACGGCGAGCGTCGGGCGACCTTCAGCAATGCCGGCGGCCGGTTCTTTGTGGACGGCTTGAAGGCGGGCGAAGACGTACGGATTGAAATAGAAGCACCCAATAAAATGGTAGCGGCGATCAAGGTCCCTGAGGGCGCACTTGGCCTATCACGGCTCGAGCAGCATGTTGTGCTTGAAACGGTTAGTCCGGATGCGGAGCTGCGAATAGCTGAGAATGCCGCTGCAATCAGGAAGGAATAGAATGTCTCACCGTTTTTTTAAGCTCTGTAGCCTGGTTACCCTGTGCTTTAGTCTGCTCGCTATATCTGAGGCTGATTCGCAGGTTGTGGAAGCAATTGCGGAGACAGCGACACCTCCGCCGTGCAGGCTCTCGCTTCATGCTCCAGGTGAGATCGATTGGCGTGGCCCGAGAAGCCGAGGGTATGAGGCCGACGCAGCGGCGGTGCATCGCGAGTATGTAGGGTTTGAGGTGAGAAATTCTGGCGCTAGCTGTGGCTATCAAGTGGACGTTGTACCCGCGGGCAGCGACCCTAGGCTGGTGTCCGCTCGGGCTACACTGGATTTCAGCCTCTCCGCAGACGACGGTGCTCAGGGTACTAATATGCTAAGTTTCTTTGGTAGGTTTCACAACTCGGGAGGTGTGTCTTTCTCCGGATTTGTGATTGATATACCGTCTGCTCAACATGTCCCAGCCGGTGTTTACGCGACCGATTTGGATGTGACGCTGCTGAAAATAGAGGAAGGCCTGCTGACAGTAGAGGATACAAGGCGGATCCGACTAGGTACGGAAGTCTGGCCGAGAGTGGCTGTATCCATCGGGGAGTCGGCAGGCGCTGGAATAACATCGCGCACGGTTGATATGGGTAACTTGCAATCGGGCGCGGAGCGGCGCCTCGATTTCAGTGTGTATGCAAATTCTGATTATACCCTGAGCTTTCAGTCTGAGAATGATATGAAGCTGAAACACGAGAAGGCGGACATTTATATCCCATACGGTCTCACACTTGATGGCAAAGCCATTGCCCAACGTCGAATGATCGAAGGCGATACGATCCGACATGGTATGGCAGGCCGACTGCACGATTTTCGGGTCACGATAGGAAGATTAAACGTTCATCAGCCAGCTGGTCATTATTCTGATCGGTTGCTGGTGACAGTCAGGTCAGAGCAGTGAGAGGGCGCCTGCATGTCCGTCGTCGGGCGTCAGGCCCATCCAAGCGGCAAAATCCAGGCCGGATTTGAACAATTGCGGATCAGGCGTTTTCATTATGAGCAGAGATGCACCGATGGGGCCAACACCCGGTAACTTAGCGAGTCTCTGGCCGCAATTTCACCGATCCCGACAGCCGCGTATTCATCCGCTGAGTACCGCCTTGCGAGGATCACCGGCCTGATGATGATCTTCGGATAAGGTAGAGTCCAGAATCTTTCGCACGTTCGGTCATGCGACGGCGGCTCCATGGGGTTGAAGTTTCATTTCGTGTAGCGGCTGCATGTATAGACGCGTGCTCCATTCGGTTCCGGCGACATGTCGTAATCGGACTGCTGCGAGGTTCAGGCAGGATTTTCCATCGGGGAATGCGCTGACGACTTTGGTCCGCCGACGGATTTCCTTCATCAGCCGCTCCAGCGGATTATTGGTTCGTAGCTTGATCCAGTGGCTGTCCGGAAAGGCGCAGAAGGTCCGCGTTTCCTGAATGCGTTCCTCAAGCAGGTCAGCGGCCTTTCCCATCCGCTGGCGGCGCAGCTCAGCGATCACGACTTCGGCCTTTGCTGCGGACGCCTCCCGACTTTCCTGCGCATGGATCGCCTTCAGCATATGGGCAACTACGCGAACCTTGGTCCCGTCCAGCGCTACGTACCCGAGCTTCACCAGTCCTGCTTTGGCGCAGAGCTTGAGTACCTGTACAAACAGACCTGCGAAGGCCGGCAAATGCCGGCGGCGAAATTCTGAAGTCGTCCGGAAATCTAGCTTGTCTCACGCCGTCACGGCCTTGAAGTCGAGCCGAGCCACGCACCCGCGCGCGATCCGACGCTCAAGCGTGCGGCGCATGCCCTCACTCAGATCCGGATGCCGGCGCAGCATCTCTTCGAAAACTGCCACGGACCGGATGCCCGGTGCTGCCTGCAACATCGGCACAACTTCAGTATCAAAAATGTCGGCCAGCGGATCAGGACGCCGGCGGCCGCGCCTCCGTCTTCTGTGAAGGCGGTCTGGGATCCTTCTCGATCCGATAGGCGCTCGCCCGGCTAATCGACGCCTTCGCAGCTGTGACGGCAACGGGATAGTTCTTCCTGTACTTCATACAGAGCCTCATCTGGTGGTCGGTTGTGTGGCGGCCAGGCACGAGGCGATCCCTCCGAGTGGAAAAATCGCCATCTTACCCCGCCGACCGCGAGCACCAGAAAGTCCTGGAGAATTTCCGCTTCGGGGCAGGAACTCCAGTCGGGCTACCCCCTCCCTACGTTCCCGCCCCGAAGCGTTCTCATCCTGTTTGTCGCGCGAGTCTCATCTTGATTGTCGCGCTACATCCTGACTTCCCGCGAAATCATGGACAGCCTCCTAGTGGTGCGCCGACACGGCGCGAGCGAGATCCCCTGCTACCGTGTGATCGGTTGAATGTGATACGTCCCCCAAACTCAGCATCCCGGTCATTCGCTTGTCCCCGTTCAGGACCGGTAGCCTGCGAACCTGATTCTTTTTCATGAGGGATACGGCATCTTTGATGTCGTCATCCTCGTGGCAATAGAGGACACGCTTGGTCATGACATCGCGGGCTGAAAGCGTGGACAAGTTCGATCCGTTGCTCAAACCACGAACAACAATATCCCGGTCGGTCACCATGCCAATAAGGCGATCATTTTCCCCGATCGGAATTGCGCCGATGTCCTCCTTCTTCATGATTTTTGCGATCTCCGAAAGACTGGTCCCGGGGGGCTGCCAGTTTACGGTTTTATGCATTGCCTGCTTTACCTTCATACCTTTCTCCCTTGGTAATGGCTCCTGTTACGGTTTGAGATACCGCCCTGGAGCTTCGCTTCATGAATCCTTGAGGCGTTTGTTCTTGTCAGGGTGCTTTTGAGATTCTCGCTCATGGTAGAGCTTGCCCCCGCCATCGGCCAGATTGGCTTCAGAGTGCTTGCGCAGGCTGATCATCAGGCTGATCAGAGCAGCGCTGGCCAATACAATCGATGCGGTGGTTGCAATAGGGCGATCCTGAATTTCCCGGGTAGCGCTTTTCGCTACTTTTCTGGATTGCGATTTTGCTTCTTCGAGCAGGCTGCCAGCAGCCTGGGTCAGGGCAGCTGAGGCTTCTATCAATCCGTGCTGTAGTTGCTCTCCCGACCGGGTGCTGAGTCGCGTCAAGGTTTCCAGCGCATGGGCCAATGGCCCATCCTCGGCATCGGGCAAATTGAATGTTTGGGCGGTCTTGTTCATGGGTACTTCTCCTTTTTTATGTTTATCCTTCAGACCTCCGGTTCAAGTATTGCGGCAGATCAAATCCTGCGGATGGTCAGGAGGGCATTGAACTTTACCTGAGGCATGCATTGCACGGCGCATATTGGCGGCGCTTTGCGGATGTCAGGAAGACTTCAAGTGCCGTTGACCTGCTCTGATTCTTCGGACCACGGCTATTTTGGGTGAACGACCAGAACTGCCTTTTCGATATGCCCCTGACGGAGCGGTTGAGCGACGGGTCGGGGCGCGAAGGCCCCACACACCGCAGCGTCCCGACCCGTCGCATTAGCGGGCGCTGCAATTGTTGATCTTCTGCTGCCCACGAACTCTGCCGGCGTCAGGTATCCGAGGCTCGAATGAGGGCGGACCTCATTGTAATGCCGCCGCCAGGCTTCGATGACAACCTTTGCCTCACCCCGGGACCGGAACCATTCCAGGTTCAGGCACTCGTCGCGGAACTTGCCATTGAAACTCTCGCACGCGCCGTTCTGCCAGGGCTTGCCGGGATCGATCAGGGCTGTCTCGATGCCCTCGTCGACCATCCACTTGAGAAGGGCGCGGGAGACGAACTCGGGACCATAGCACATTCGGAACTTGGGTAGGTCATGGCCGCCTGCGGCGCATTTAGCACGCAGGCAGGCGGCCATGACCGGGCCGCAGAACCTCTTACAGTGGTTATTCCAACCACCACCAAAGAGGAGCAGCCTGACCATGGCCAAG
>WGOA01000023.1 GCA_016124275.1 Bacteroidota bacterium | reverse complement strand
CCATCGAAAATTTCGGCGTGAAAGCGGCCGCGCAAATACTCCGCTTCCAGGATTTCCTGCTCAAATGAAAAACGCTCCGGCAGGGGCTTCAGGGCAAAAAGTGATGTCCGCATCAGGTACACCCCCCCGTTAATCAAGCCCAGGGCCATAGGGCGCTTCTCCCGAAAACCGGTGATTACACCAGCGTCGTTGACCAACACGGTGCCGTAGCGGTCAAAGTCGCGCATTTGCTTCAGGGCAATGGTCAGGAGAGAATCAGAAGCCGCAAAACGATTGAACAAATGTTCAAATGATACACGGAAGTAGGTGTCGCCATTCAGCACAAACACCGATTCGGCGTGGCACAGCCCAACTGCCTGCCGGATGCCGCCGCCGGTGCCAAGGGGCTCTTCTTCCACCGAATACACGAGTTCGAGGCCGTTGTAATTATCGCCAAAGTAGTCCCGAATGGCTTCTGCTTTGTAGCCCACGGCCAGCACAACGCGCATTATGCCTTGATTCAGCAGTTCATCCAGCACGTAGGCCAGAAAGGGCCGTCCGCGAACGGGCGCCATGGGCTTGGGAAGGTCGGCAACGACACTGCGCAAGCGAGTGCCAAAGCCACCGGCCAGCACAACTGCCTCGCGGGGCATCAGGGCTACGGTTTTGCTCATGCCTTGCGCTCAAACAACATCTCTTCCACCAGCTGGCAGATGGCATGGCCCAGGAGCATGTGGCATTCCTGGATGCGCGGCGTATCGGTCGAGGGGATATTGATCAGGATGTCGCTGACCTCGCGCATTTTGCCGCCGGTCTGACCCGTCATGCCCACCGTGACGCCGCCTTGAATGCGGCACTGCTCAAAAGCTTTGACAATGTTCATGGAGTTTCCGGAGGTGGAAAGGCCGATGAGCACATCGCCGGTGCGCACCTTGGCTTTGACCAGGCGGCTGTAAATCTGCTCGTAGCTGTAATCGTTGGCCACGGCCGTGATGTAGCTGGTGTTGACGTGCAGCGCTTCGGAGAAAAGCGGGTCGCGATCAAAGTAAAAACGGCCAGAGAATTCCGCGGCCAGGTGCTGGGCGTCGGCGGCACTTCCCCCGTTGCCACAAAAGAAAACCTTGCGGTCATGCCGGAACGTATCCGCGCACAATTGGGCCACGTCAAGGGTCAGGCGAATCATGCCTTCATCGGCAAGCACGCGCTGTTTGGTGTCAATAGAATCGCTTATGATGGAGCGAATCTGGCTTATTTGCTGTTCCATGAGGTTACTCCGAGTTTTCCAAATTCTACGTCGTGGGTTTCGCCGCCAAAACTTTTGAGCACGTCAATGACGGCATAGCGGCTCACGCCTGGACAGTAGAACATCATGAAGCCGCCGCCACCGGCACCGGAGATTTTTCCCCCGGTGGCTCCTGCGCGCAGAGCTGCTTCGTAAATTTCATCGATGATCGGACTGGTTACGCCCGAGGCTGTTTGCTTTTTGAATTTCCAGCCAAAGTCGAGAATGTCGCCGATGCGATCCAACTCGCCTTTGAGAATGGCTTCTTTCATCATGTAGGCCTGCTCTTTGAGCTTGTGCATGGCCTCTATGCTTTTCTCTTTTTTCTCGCTGACATTGCTGCTTTGCGCCTCAATGATGGTGGAGGACAAACGGCTTGTTCCTGTATAATAAAGCAATACGTTATTACTCAATTCATTGAGGTACTTGGACCGGATGCGCAACGGGTTGACGATGACTTTGTCGTCGGCAAAAAACTCCATGAAGTTGAAGCCGCCGAATGTAGCCGCATATTGGTCTTGTTTGCCTCCGGCGAAGTTTAAGTCGCGACGCTCAATGTCATAGGCCAATTGCGCAATGTCGTACTCGCCCAACGGCAGGCTCATCCACTCGGCAAAAGCACCGACAATGGCCACCACCAGCGTGGAACTGGACCCTAAGCCGCTGCCCGCGGGCGCGTCCACATACGTATTGAGCTCAAAGCTCATCGGAGCGTTGTGGTTGAAGTCCTTGACAATGCGGTTGTACACGCCTTTAAGCAGGTCCAGCTCGCCGTTGATCGGCAGACGGGCCTGCATGTCCATCTGGATGCGCTCGCGGCGATCCATGGCGTTCATGACAATCTTGCCATCGCTGCGCGGAACGATAGTGGCGTAGGCATACATGTCAATGGTGGCGTTCAGTATGGCGCCACCGTGCAGGTCAGAATAGGGGCTAACGTCGGTGCCGCCACCGGCCAGGCCAATGCGCAAGGGGGCTTTGCTGCGGTAAATCATGCGTCAGGATCAGAATTTTCAGGTCAGTTTGGCACCAGCGTGCAAAATACAACAGTTTTATTCGGTTGCGCCGGGCAGCGGGGGAAGGGCAGCTCGGCCAGGACAGCTTGGGTTGGGTTTCGTCAGCTTACCAGCCCCAACGGCCCCACTCAAAGCTTGGTTCGCCAATAGGCGATCATGTCTTTAACAGTCTGGTCAAGGGTGTACTCCTGCACCCAGCCCGTGTCGGCTTTCAGGCGACTGGAATCGCCAAAGATGATGGGCTCATCGGTGGGGCGCAGGAACTTGGGGTTTACCCTGGTTTCCAGCTTGCGGCCAATCTCCGCTTCTATCATGGGAATGAGGTCAGCGATGCGGTACACGCGCTCGCCACTAATGTTGTACACTTCGCCCCAACGGCCTTTCTCGGACAACAAAATCAGCGCGGTAACCAGGTCGCGAACATCGGTGATGGCCCGGCGCGTCTCCAGATTGCCCACTTCCAGCGCCTCGCCCTTGCCCTTCTCCAACATAACCGCGCGCATGGTAAAGTCTGCCGTAACATCGTTTACCTTACGGGGCCCGGTGGTGTTGAAAATGCGGGCGCGAATGCACCGGATTCCGTCCGACTGCCAATACTGGAAACTCAACAGGTCCTGGGCCACCTTGCTGACTCCATAGGGGTGCAGGGGAAGGAGGGTCGTGTCCTCCACAACAGGAGTGTTCTCCGGCGTCAGCGATGCGCCATACTCCGCGCTGGAGCAAGCCACGACCACCACCGGATTGTAGCCGGGGTCGTTGCGGCGCACCATTTTGATGGCTTCGAAAACGTTGATGGTACCTGTGGCGTTGATCTCCATGGTTTCCTGGGGACGCTCCCAGCTCACCGTGGGATAACTCTGCGCAGCCAGGTGAAAAATGCGGGTGGGCTTACGGGCTTCAATGATTTCATGAACGCGGCCCAGGTAGCGCACATCGCACTCCATCAGGATCACTTTGCCCTTGATGTCGTTCAGATCAATGGTGGGCTTGTAAAACGTACCAACCACTTCAGCGCCCTTGCCCTGGCCGACAAAACGATCAATCATGTGCGAGCCAACCATGCCGCCGGCCCCGGTGATAAGAATACTCATGTTATGGAGTTATGCACAAGATTAATTATGTTATCTACAACACCGAATCCAAAATCCGGAACAGCGCGGCCCAGGTAAACTTCTCTCTGGCTACCACACGTGCGTTGTAACTTAATTTCTGCCAGGCCTTTTCATCGGTCAGCAACACGGTGATGTAATCACAAAAACCGTCGATATCATCGGCAATGTAGCAAGCCTGCCCGTCGGAGAGCCCGAGCCCTTCGGTGCCGATGTTGGTGCTGACCACAGGAATGCCCCGGCACAAACCATTGATGGTCTTGACTTTAATGCCACTGCCAAAACGAAGCGGAATCACATTGACTTTGCACTTGGGAAAATAGTCTTCCAGATCGTGCACAAATCCGGTGGTGATGACACCGGGATAATCGCGGGAAAGGGCAGTGACCCGTTCGTCAGGATCTTTACCAATGATGTACAACTTAAGATCCGGATGTTTGGCGCGCAGCTTGTTCCAGCCTTCTTTGACAAACCAAACCAGCCCGTCAATGTTGGGCTCCCAGGTGAGGGTACCAACATAGATTAGGTTATTGTTCAGGCTGCGAAACTCCGGAACGGGAAAATCCATCTGGTTGTCGTCGCCCAGGTGCAGCCATTCCACATACTTGGCGTTGCGCTTGGCTTCGTTAGGCTCCAGGTTGCGGTTGTCGTTTTCTGCGCCGAGCACAACGTGCGCATCGGCGCAAAAGCGCCGCTCGGCGGCCTTGATGCGGCGCGCTTCCTGGCGCACAGCCAGTTTTTTAATCAGGTTGGGCTCAATGTCGGCATAGCGCTCCCACATGATGTGCTCCGCGTTGTGAACGCGAAGAATCCGCTTGCCTTTGAACGATGCCGGGATGTACTGGTAGGCCTCGTAGTGATCCACCAAAATGATGTCAAAGTCGTTGGCAATGGAGGCAATCTTGTCCGCAAAGGTTTTTGAATAGCTACGGAACATATTCAAGGTTTGCCCCTTGATGTAGCTGCGGATAAGGTTTACCGGCGTGCGCGGCACGTCCAGCTTTTCGAAATAATAATTCCGAACCCCGCTGGCCTTAAGAAACTCTTTTTCGTATTTTTCTGAACCCCATTTAAGAAAAGTGGCAAAAAACAGATCGTGTTTCTCGTTCAGGTACTTAGCCAGCCGAAAGGTGTTGAACAAACTCGCCCCGTGGTTGGTGGGGTAAGGCAGGTGAATGGTGAGCAGGAGGATCTTTTTGCGCTGGGCCATGGATCAGCCGACCATGCGGCGTTTGATGGTGTCGACAATGTTTTTCATCCGGCCCAGGTTAACCAGAATGGCCAGAGCAATTTTGAACGGAAACGAAAGGTAATACCCGGCAACCGCTAATGGATTAGGGCTGACCGCTACGCGCGGATACTCCATCGGATCCATGTACTTGCCGGTGATGCGCTGGCAAAACCAGACCTCCGCATCGTTCAACCCGCCTTTGCGCCAGTTGCCGGCGCGCTCTTTCTTGATGCCTGTTTGCGTAGGGTCGTCCACTTCGTTGGAGGAACCCAAATGCGGCACGTCGAGCATGTGCGGATGGAATTCCACGCCAAAAAATTGACAAATGGTTCGAATGGTGGCTTCGCTGTTCTCAATGATATCCTCAAAATGCACCGTCATCACTTGTGGATGCTGCAAAAACTTCAGCGATGCACCAATGGACGAATTCCACAGGCGCGAAATGGTGATCGGGTGGTAATTAATGCGAAGGCGCGTGGCTTCGCGCCAGGTAATGAAGTGCGCACCCATTTTGCGGCGCTTCCACTTGCGTTTCTGTGAAAGCAACACGCCCCGCGGATCGCGAACCATGTTGAGGATGCGCGCATGCGGGTAGAGCTCCAGAATTTCGCGAATGTAGAAAACGTTCTGAGGCGTTTTCTCGCAGGGAATGAGCTTGCCGCCCTGTTTGGTTTCCAGGAAAGCCACTGCCCGAAAGACGTCCTGGCCATAGAACGGCTTACCGGACGCGGCAGCGAATTCCGCCGCTATCAACTCCCGCGCCTGCTGCATGTACTTGGCGGCTTGGTAGCGCGTCAGGTAACCTTCGCGCGAGACATGCAAGAGCCGGTCGGCCAGCTTCTCCGCGCCTTCGCGGGTCAGGGCTTTGTCCTTGTCTGCCGGCGACCAGAGCTGCTCAAAGAAATGAAGCTCACTCAGAGCGTGCAGTTGGGGGTGGTTGTTGATGATGCGCATCATCATCGTGGTGCCACTGCGCGAGTTGCCCACAATGAAGGTCAATCGGTCCGGGTGCCCGGGGGGGGGAAGAGGAAGGGCAGCGGCTGCCTGAGCGGCCGCTTTGCGCTGTTCGCCTGCTCGGGTGTCGGGAGTGGGAGCCATGTTCACGTGGCTCAGAGATTCACCGCCTCTCCCCCGAGTGAAATGGAACGCTCACAAGCTTCCAGAATACGCACGACATCCACGCCGTCGGCGCCGCTGGTCAACGGCTGGCGCTTCTCGCTGATGGACGAAGCAAATTCTTCGAGCATGAGCGCAAGCGCCTCAGTTTGTTCCACCTGGGCCACTTCGTACTCGCCATTGCGGTACTGGAAAGCCGGGTGTTTACCCGCTTCAGCGGTCATGCTAAAGCCTTTGTCGTAAAGCTTGACCCGCTCGGCGGCGTTGTTGTCGTCCCACACCACCATTTTTTTATTGCCACCAATGACGGTTTGGCGCTCTTTTATCGGAGAAAGCCAACTGATGTGGAAGTGGGCGATGGTGCTGTCGCCAAAGTCAACGTGCACATAGGCCACGTCGGCAAAACCGCGTCCCACGTGGTCGGCGCCCATGGCGCGAACCGACACCGGCTTCTTGCCGATGACGTGGTTCATGATGGAGAAATCGTGCGGCGCTAAATCCCAGATCACGTTGCAGTCGCGCTGGAACAGGCCCAGGTTGGTGCGCGCCGAATCATAGAAAAAGATATTGCCGAGCGTTCCGTCCTGGGTCAGCTGCTTGATGCGGCGCACTGCCCCTGTGTATAGAAAGGTATGGTCCACCATGGTGATCACCCCTTTCTTGTCGGCGGCTTCCAGCACTTCCAGGCCTTGCGCCACCGTGCTGGTAAAGGGTTTCTCTAACACCACATGCTTGCCGGCGGCGATGGCCTTCATGGCCATGGGGTGGTGCAAATCAACTGGCAACACCACCACAACACCGTCAATGCCATCGTCAGCCAGAAGCTTGTCCACCGAATTGGTGATTTCTGCCTCCGGGTGCTTGGCTTTGATTTTGGCCAGTTGGCTTTCGTCAATGTCGCAGGCTACAACGCGGTCGATGCTGCTCACGGACAACGCGTTTCTGACAATGTTCGGCCCCCAGTATCCAAGGCCAATGATCCCTAAGTTCATGCGTGACAATCGTTAACTCCCGCTGGCGTTTATGGCTGCTTGCAGGACTAAAAAAAAGCAGGGCGGCACCGGCCGCCCTGAAGTCTTTTCCGGATTAGGCGCCAAAGTAGCCCCGGACCGTTTTGACCACGTGCGCCATTTGGGCTTCGGTCATTTCCGGGAAAATAGGCAGCGACAAGCAGTTTGCACCCAGTTGCTCCGATACGGGGAACTGGCCTTTCTTGTAACCCAGGTGCGCAAAGCACTCCTGCAAGTGGTTGGGAATGGGGTAATGCAAACCGTTGCCTACTCCGTGCTCGGTGAGGTACGCACTCATGGCATCGCGCTTGGGCGTCTGCACCACGTAAAGGTGGTACACGTGCTTGGCGTAAGGCATAGGCGTGGGAAGGGTCAACTCTTCGATGCCGCTGAGTTGCGCATCGTAGTAGGCGGCCACCTTACGACGGGCTTCGGTCCAACCCGCGATGTACTTCATCTTAATCAACAGCACGGCGCCCATCAGGCCTTCCAGGCGGTAGTTGTGCCCGTAAACCTTGTGGTAGTATTTCTTTTCCTGCCCCTGGTTGCGGAACATGTCCACAAAACGGCCGAGTTCTTCGTTGTTGGTGGTGATGGCTCCCCCTTCGCCCCAGGCACCCAGGTTTTTGCCGGGGTAGAAGCTGAACGAAGCGATGTCCCCAATTCCCCCGACTTTTTTGCCCTTGTATTCGGCCAGGTGGCTTTGGGCGCAGTCTTCGATCAAGCCGAGGCCGTGCTTTTTGCAAATGGCCAGGATGGGATCCATGTTGGCCGGCTGGCCGTAAAGGTGCACCACAGCGATGGCCTTGGTGCGCGGGGTAATGGCGGCTTCGATAGCAGCCGGGTCAATGTTGTAGCTGTCGGGCTCGCAATCGACAAACACCGGCGTGGCGTTTACCAATGTAGCGCCCCAGGCGGTAGCGATGAAAGTATTTGCCGGAACGACGAGTTCGTCTCCGGGGCCAATGTTCAGCGCAAGACTGGCCAGGTGATTGCCATCGGTACCCGTACTGACGCCGTAGCAATGCTTGACGTCATGGGCTTCCGCGAAGGCTTTCTCAAATGCGGCTACTTTAGGGCCGAGCACGTAGGCAGTATTTTCCAATACTTCCTGCCAGGAGGCCATCACTTCATCTTTGATGGAGTTGGCGTTGGCTTTAAGGTCTAGAAAGGGAACGTTCATGGAGGAGGTTTTACGGGCAAAGTCTTGCCTTTGATGCAAGCAGCCGCAAAAGTCCGGCTATTTTTGTGAAAAAGAAAGCAAATTCCGCGTTATTGTTGGATGTTCATTTCTTTTAACATGCTCATACATAGGCAGTTAGGCTGATATTACGGCATTGAAGAACATTGTGGACGATCAAAATCGCATAGTGTAAAAAATACACCTACTTTCAGGTACGGATAAAGACAAGTGACGAGTATCTTTAATGCTCGGTTGAGAACCGAAACCACAACTTTTGAAATCACTTAAATCCCATAGTGCATGAAAACCAGAATTACCCTTGCATTTGCTCTTTTTTTAACAGCCGCGACCGCTTTTGGTCAAGCGCCGAATTTTAAAATTACGTTCGACGCCAACTTGGCTGGTGCCGCATGCCAACCCCTTGGTGCTAACAAAATCTACGCGCACTCCGGCGCAGGTACCTCAGGCGAAACGGCCATTTTTGAGGTGGTGGTTGGCAACTGGGCCATGGACGATGGTGTGGGCCAAATGACCAACACCGGCACCGATACCTGGGAAATTGAATTCAACCTGTACGACTACTACGGATTGGTTGACGGCACTGACGTGATCTACGGCATTGGCATCGTTTTCCGCAACGAAGACGGTACCCTGGAAGGCAAAGACGACAACTGTGCTGACATTGCTATCCGCGGTATTGAAACCGGCCCGATTAGCGTGCAGAACCTGGACGGAACGCCATTCGCCGGTGTCACCGCTGCATTCCTCACCACCGGTATCGACGATGCCCCTATTGGTGTCAGCAACATCAGCATCAGCCCCAACCCGGCCGTTGACGCTGCTGTTTTCACCTTCAACACGGTTGCTAACAGCAACTACGACCTGATCATCACCAACGCCATGGGCCAGCAGGTAGCTACCCAGCGCGTGCTCGGTGAGCAGGCCATCATTGAGCGTGCCGGTCTTCCTGCAGGCCTCTATTTCGCCACCCTGGTGGACGAAAAAGGTGCCCGCACCACCCAGCGCTTCCTGTTCAACTAAGCTGCAAATCGTTTAAGTAAAAAAGGGCTGCCTTCGCGGGCAGCCCTTTTTTGTTTGATCATACTCTTTTAGCTATGCCCTTACGGCAACCCCGCCATTCCCGCAGATAGCTCGAGCACATCCGACCATTGGCCGTATTGCGGCAGAAGGCGGTAATCGTTCAGGGCGCGAATGCGGCAGAAATAGACTTTGCCCCGGCTCCATTCGGGCAGTTGAAAGGAGGTTTTCCGCCCGAGAATCTGGCGGTTGGAATGGCTGAAATCCGGGTACTCTGACCACTCCAGTTCGTAGCCTTCCGCACCGGGAACCAAATCCCAGATCAGGTAACCCGGATGCGGGGGAACCAGGGTTTCCGCCGGCGCAGCGGCCCAGGAAGCCTTGGCCAGATCAGCCAACATCATGGGATACCACAGCGTGTCCCGCATGCGGGAGAACTGGAGCTGGTCCATCAGTTGCCTGGCCAGCGGCAGCAGGTCCGTTCCGTAAGTGTTGCTCAACAAAACGACGGCATTCGAACTATCCGGAGACATGTACAGCATGCTGCGGGCGCCTACCTGGTTGCCAAACTGGCTGCCGTAAACCAACCCGTTGCGCTTGTTCAGGAACACCCCCATTCCGTAGTAGGTGGGCTTGCCGTTGATGCGGCGCATGGTGAACATGCGGTCGCGGTATTCGGTATTGAGGTAGGTGCCGTTGAGCAACGCCTGGGCAAAGCCGGCGGCATCCAGCACCGTGCCGGTATAGCCCCCACCCCCCAGCTTCCACGACACATCGGTGTAGTCAAAAGTGTTTCCGGTGTCTAAAACCGACTCCCCCCCTTCGACCCGATACCAGGCCGACTGCTGCGGATAAGGCCGGCGGGCGCTGAATTCCGGCTGCAGGTAGGGCAGCCCGGCGCGCAGTCCAATGTGCTCGCGCACGTACTCCACATAGGGCATGCCGGTGGCACGCTCCAGCGCGGCAGCCAGCAGGTTAAAACTGAACGTGGAATAGTTAAAGCGCATGCCCGGCGCGGCAAACAGCGGTTGATCTTTAAAGACATCAATGGCCGCAATAGGGTCGTGTTTATCCGGGTGCGCGCTGATGTATTGGGTCAGGGCTTCGCGGTTGTAAGCGGCCGTTTGATCGTAATGCTGGATGCCCGCTTCGCAAGCCAGCAGCTGTTCAATGGTGAGCGGCCCCATTCCCTTGTCGGGATATTCCGGTACGTACTGGCGCACATCGGCTTTAAGGTCCATTTGCCCGTTCTGGACCGCGTGGAGCACGGCGGTTGCCGTGATGGTTTTGGACAGCGATGCCAGGCGGTAAAAGGTGTTTTCGTCAGCGGGAAGCTGGGTTTCGCGATCCGCAAAGCCATAGCCGCTGGCGTACACCAATTCACCGCGCGAAACCAAGGCTACCGACATGCCCACAATGTGCTGGCGGCTCATTTCAAGCCGGATCAGGGAGTCCATGGAGGACTTTAAATCAGGCGATAAACGGTTGCCGACCTGCGCCGCCACCGATTGCCACAACCCGCACAGGGTCAGACTGATCATGAGGATTTTATGGAAAGATGAAGGGGTGCGCATAAACCTGGGCTGAATCAGGCTAAATCAGAAGGTGCACTAACAAAAACTGCCTGAGAACGTATACCATACGGTAAAAATTGGTTGGGGGTTAATTATCTTTGCAGCCAGTTTAACTAAAGATCGTTAACGCTAAGAAGCTTTCCAAGACCTATTTTTTACCGGACCGCCAAGTTAACCAAAGACTGGAAAACCGGAAATAGCGGAAATCTGCCTCGACTCTGCAAAAATTGTGCCGGATTAGACCTTCCGTTGCTGTTTTTGCCCTGGACCCGGCCGTGCGGCAAACCCTCTTTAGGGCTCCTCTACCCTCCGCTCCAGCAGCGGCGCTTCGCTTCCTTCAACGCCCAACAACACGGCCATTAACACCCTTTCTACCCCCTCTTCCGTTGGACGCATCGTGTTTCTCGATGTCGTAAGGGCTTTTGCTATCCTGATGATGCTCCAAGGGCACTTCGTGGATACCATGTTGGCTGAGCAGTTCCGGGATCCCAATCATTGGTTGTTCTCCTCCTGGTTTTTCATGCGCGGCATTACCGCCCCTGTGTTCTTCTTTAGTTCTGGGTTGGTGTTCACCTACCTGATGTCCCGCAGCAACAAGCCCTGGCGCGAGAATGACCGCCTGTTCAAGGGGCTGACGCGTGTGGGCCAACTGCTTTTTCTCGGCTACCTGCTGCGCATCAATTTCCCGGCGCTCATCTTCCGCATTCAGTTGTACCCCTGGTTCTGGGGGGCAGACGTGCTCCAGGTCATTGGTCTTGCGCTGCTGACGGTTATCGGGCTGTTCATCGTGCACAAAGAGACGCGGCTTTCGCTGCCCGCTTTGCTGGGGGGCGCAGGCCTGCTGGTCTTCTTTCTGGAACCCGCTGTTGAAGCCGGACCCTGGAATGCCTTACCAGACGGGATAGCCGGATACCTGGTCAACCGCGGTTTCAGCACCTTTACTATTTTTCCCTGGATCGGCTATACGTTGCTCGGGGGAATGGGCGGTGCGCTCCTGGCTCGACGTCCGCAAATTTCTCAACACACCTTGCTGCCCGTTGGGCTGCTGGCCACAGGATTGCTTTTCCATTTCTATTCCATTGAAGCCATCAGCGCCCTTCATGACCTCAGCGGCCTGGAGGCCTTCCGTCAATGGCGCATCCAGAACAGCCATTTGTTGGTGCGTTTGGGCGATGTGTGGGTGGTCATGGCACTGATCATTTGGGTTACGCGTCTTTGGAAGACCATGCCTGAGTTGATCCCAAAAATCGGGCAGGAAACCCTGCTCATTTACTGCGTGCACTACGTGCTGCTGTTCGGCACCTGGTTTGGGCTCGGCATCAGCATGCTGGGCAAAGGCAGCTGGTCGCCTGCGTTGGTTATTCCCGGGGCCATCCTCTTTGTGTCCTCTTTTGTGTTGCTCATTTACCGTTTGGAAACGGTCGAAGGCCAGTTGCGCACGCTGCGACGCCGTGCCCTTGTATTCGGGCTGACCTCGCTTCGCCTTGCCGGTTTTATCGGGCTGCAGATTCTGCTGCCCATGGTTCAGCGCGTTTACGTTCGCGCTATGCCTTACCTTCGTCTTTACCGGATGCGTATCCGGCCTTAAGACCACTGCGGGGATTCCCCAAAAAGCCCTTTTACTTCATGATGTCCTTCGACCGATTGCTCCTTGTCGCCGTGTTGGCGATTGCCCTGCCCTGTCGTGCCGCGGATCCGCTGACCGGATGGTTGTTGCTGGGGCCAATGCCCATAACGGCACAAGCCGAACAGGCCCCCACCCAGGCAGAACAAAAGGCCTTCTTCAACGCCCATCAGGTTAACCCGGAAAGCACCATTGGCGTCAAACCTGGACAGGCCTTCCCTTACGGGAATGCGCGCTTGTTGTGGCAACCTGCACCTGCTTCAGCAGACGGCGCTATTGATCTGGAAGCCTTCTTTGGACCGGCCGATTACGCCGCCGCTTATGCCTATTTGGAATGGGAAGAAAGCAGCGCGCGTGAAGTGGTGCTGGGTATAGGCTCCGATGACGGCATCCGGATTTGGCACAATGGCAAATTGCTGCACGAATTCATGGGTGGCCGGGAGTTAACGCCCGCTGAGGATCTGGTAAAAGCAACCCTCGCTCCCGGGCTGAACCGCCTGCTGGTCAAGGTGCAGGACCTGGAATACGCCTGGGGGTTCAGCATCAGCATCATGCAACCCGCCGACTTTGGCGATCGGTTGGTGCAAAGCGCAGGTGCCGGCAATTTGGATGGTATCGCCTTGTTGTTGGGACTGGGTACGGATGTGAACCACGTGAGCAGTTCATCGGGACTCACGGCCTGGCAAATGGCACGGATGAAGGGCCGGAGCAAAGCCATGGAGGCCTTGGAAAAAGCGGGAGCCGACCTCCGCAAACCCATGCCGGACAAATCGCTGCTGGCCGATCGCTGGATTCAACACTATATAGAACCAGCCGACGCGGGGGTTTCTGTTCTGGTGTCGGAAAACGGAAACATCCTTTACCAAAAAGCCTTTGGAATGGCTGATGTAGCCGCCGAACGCCCGTTGACGACAAACTCCAGCTTCCGCATTGGCTCAGTAACCAAGCAGTTTACCGCCACCGCCATTTTGCTGCTGGTGCAAGACGGCAAACTCAAACTGGATCAGAAACTTGAGGAGTTTTACCCGGAGGTAGCCAATGCTGACCGGATCAGCATTCGCCAGATGCTCAACCACACGGCGGGCATCCGCAGTTACACCGAGAGTGAAGGTTTTATGGAATCGCTCACGAAATACGAGGATCCCAAAAAAATGGAGGCCCGCATTGCTGGGTACAAACCGGATTTTGAACCGGGCGAGTCTTGGATGTACAGCAACAGCGGTTATTACCTGCTCGGGCGTATTGCAGAGCGCGTCAGCGGCCAGTCGCTGGGTCAGTTCTGGCAGGAGCGCATTTTTGAACCGCTGGGCATGACCCGATCTTCGCTGTATGACAACCGACTCCGCATTGCCCGTCCGGACGAAGCCCTTGGACACAGTTGGGAGGGTGGCAAATACGTCCGGGCCCAGGATTGGGACATGAGTTGGGTGGCGGGAGCTGGCGCTATTTCGTCCACAACCGAAGATCTGTTCCGTTGGAACGAAGCTGTTTTTGGGGGTAAAGTGCTCAATGCTGATTTGCTCCGCGAAGCCCATACCCCTGCTAAACTCAACAATGGCCAACAGGCAGAAGCCCTGGGCAGCAGTTATGGATTCGGCTGGATGCCCGACGAAAACCGCGGTCTGGCCATGATCGGGCACACCGGCGGGCTGCACGGTTTTTCCAGCGATTTAACGCGTTTGCCCGCGCAAAAGGCCACCATAACTGTTCTTATGAATGCAATGCCGGGCAAGAACGTCTCGCCCAGCGCTATGGTGCAGGCCCTGGCAGAAATTTTCTTCTACGAGCAAATGTCCGCCCAGGAGAGCTTTGCTTCTGTTAACATAGATACCGCCGTGCTGCGGGATTATGAGGGCCGATACGGCTATCCCGGTGGTGCTGTCCTGACGGTGCGCGCCGATCAGGGACGTTTGTTTGGACAGTTAACCGGACAAGAAGAGTTTGAACTTTTTGCTGAAGCACCCGACCGCTTTTTCTGGAAGGTCGTGGCTGCCAGCCTGGCCTTTACCCGCAATGATAAGGGACAAGTAACGGGCGGCGTGCACAGCCAGGGTGGCCGGAACATGAAGGTGCAAAAACTGGCCGATGCCAAGGAGGTATCGCTGTCCAACGCCGTGTTGGACCGCTACACTGGTACTTACGACCTGCGCGGCATGGAGCTTTCCGTTCAGCGCCGGGACAACAGCCTGTTCCTGGTGATGGGTGACCAGCCGGACATGGAGATTTTCCCTTCATCCGAAACCGAGTTTTTCCTCAAAAGCGTGCAGGCTACGGTGGTGTTTGAAACGGATACCGAAGGCCGCGCCGTGCAGTTGCTAATAAACCAGGGCGGCATAGAGATGGAGGCTACGCGCAAACCGTAAACGGACGCACGGAACGAACCAGCCCTTTACCCAAACGATTCAGGCTTAACCAAACAGCTGCGCAGCACCAAACAGCCCTTCGCCCGAAATGCTCAGGCTACCCAATGGCTGAGGTCGCGTTGCAACAACTGCCCCAACCTGGCCACGTCTTCCCGGTACACGTCCCGGAGGTAGGCTTTTTCGGCAGCTGCCATCACGGGCATGTCTTCGTTGCTGAACATGGCTTGCTTGGCGGCACCTTTCCAGGATTCAGGCACCCATTGCTTGACCCGGTTGACCAACCCCGACTGAAAGAGCAGGTAGTTGAGCTGCTTAAAGCGCGGAACGGCGGCTTCATTGGGGCGCTGGTCCAGGTCTAAGGGTACGTCGGGATTGACGCCCAAAAAGCGGAAAATGTCCCGGATGGTAGCTTCCGGATTGACCCGGTAATCGTCGTAGAGCAATACCCGGACTTTTTCGCGGGCGAAGTGGTCATAGAACCGCTGCAACTGTTCGGCGTATAGGCCCAGTGCTTTGTAGTTGTGGCTCACCCCCCACCCCTGTTGTGCCTTGGCGGAGTCCGCTTCGAACTCCGGAATAAAATCTTCGGAGAGGATTTTGCCCAACCGCAGGTTCATCAGGTACTGCGACCACACGCGCTCTACAGGATTGCGGAGCATCATCAGAATGCGGGCCTCCGGGCAGTGCCTGGCAATGGCCGCAGCAGAACTGGGACAAAGCAGGTAGGAATTGCTGGCTTCGCCCACCGCTTTATAGCCTTTGGCATCGCGAAACAGCCGCTGGTACTGGCTCCAGTCGCTGACATTGGCGATGTGAATCTTGCGCGTCATGGGCCCCTCCAGAAAACGCTCCAGGTTGACGTTGACGTCGTGGCGGTAGTCCCGGTTAAAATGCTCGGGATGCATGTCAGCCTGTGAAAAGAAATTAGTCTCCTTAACAGGAGACATATAAATTTCCGGATGTTGGTCCAAAAAAAGATGGAGCGCCGTCGTGCCCGCTTTGACGGCACCAACCACAAAAAAATCGGGCAATGGATACTCCATAAGCTGCGCTTACGGGGTAGAAGGGGTTTGCGTTTCAGCCTCGATGGCTTTTGATCCGTTTTGCTGCTGCCACTGCCCCATTTTCTCGGTTAACCAGTTGACTTCCAGGTCAAAATAGCGGTAGGCGTACAGCATGCCCACAATAATGATCAATTGACCCGGCAGGTAGAAGAGCGGCCCTTTAAAGAACGACTGAATCAAAATCATAAACATATAATATTTTAATGTTATAAAAAACATGTCGTTGGCCGCAAACTTGACCTTGCCCGTAAAGTTGTAGGCGAAAACAAACTGGGAGTACATAATAACCATGCCCACCAAGCCGTGGTTAAAGATCAGACCAACCAAACCAATGTCCACCGGGTTGACAATGCGCATGATGGGCACGTCAAAGTTGCCGCTGACCTTGCCAGCGCCAAAAACGATGGCGTCCGGATTGGACAAAAGAAAATCAAGGGCTACGCCGATCTGGAGCAGACGAGAGGTGGCTGAGCTGTCTTCGGACTCCTGCCCGGTAAGCACGGTGAAGTAGGAGGAGTACATGTCCCAAAGAATGGTGGCTTCTTCGGGAAAGAACGTGACCAAAATGGCCACTGAGGCCGCCGCCCCCATGATGACATAAAAGGTGTACACCAGAATTTGCTTGAAACTCTGGTGTTTGAAAAAGATCAGGCCCAGCGTGGACAAAAACACTACCATGTCTGTCCGGCCGTTGTTGATCACAATCATGAAGAACAGGAAGGGCAGAAACAACAGGAGCTGTGCCGAGTCGCGTTTAAAGAAGAAACAGATGGCGTGGTACAAACCGCCAAATGTGATGAAGTAAGTGAAGTACTTGAAGAAGTAGCCCCCTTTGGTGTCTTTGGATCGAACAAACTCCGAGTCCAGGTAATCCATGGGGTCTGCGAAAAGCTCCGTGCCGGTGAACAAGATCAGGGAAATCCAGCCCAGGGCCAGGAAGCTGTAGCGCAGCGATTCAATGGTCATCCAGCGAATGCGCACCAGGTACCAGATAAAAGTGCCGGCCAGGTACATCAGCAGGTAGTTCTGCGCCAGTAGGCCCATTAAAATGGGTTGCCCAAATTCCCGCTTGGCCGAAAACGCCGAATAAATGGGCACAATGAGCAAAATGAGAATGATCAGGTCAAAGTAGGTGATCTTGCGCTTGAGCACCAGCCGGTCGGTGATGTAAAAGGCAAAGAAGACCGCCAGAAAATAGCGGAAGACCAACTCAATGCCCATAAACAGGTTCACCAGAACCGTCTTGGAAAACACCCCGGCAGACAATCCCACAACAAAGACGCCCAGCAGCACGCGGAAAAAGAACCGCTCATTGTGCGGCTGCGGTTGCAGCATGGGTAGGGTATAGCCAGGAGTCAGCGACATAGAGCAGGGGCAAGGACAATCCAGTGCAAAGAAGGAGGGTAAACCGGTGTTGGCATAAGGTTCAGGAAGCTGACTCAGGTAAGCCAATGCGAGAGATCGCGGTGAATCATTTTTTCCAGTTCGCGCACATCTTGCTCAAAGAGAGGACGCAAAAAGTCCTTGTCGCGCTGCGTCAGGACCAAATCATCTTTCTCTTTGTAGAAAACTTTTTTGGCGGCCTCGCCCAAAAAGCGAGGGGAAAGCCTTTTGGCCAGCGTGCGCAAGCCGGTTTTGCGCAAAAAATGCACCAATCCGGCGTTTTTGGGTACGGAGGCCTGGTTGGCCTGAAAGGAGGTGTCCACGTTGTAGTTGGGGTCAACCTCCAGAAAGCGCAACATGTCGTCAATAACGGCAGCAGCGTTGTCTTTTAGGTCATCAAAGAGGTAAATGCGCATTTGCTCGGGCTGAAAATACTGCTGGTAACGCTTGAGTTGCTCCGCGTACATGCCCATTTCGACATACAAATGCGAGACGCGAAAGCCCTTCTCCAGGGCTGCATAATCGCGTTGCACTTCTTCGTAAAAGCAGTCCTTGACCAGCCCAACCCGCAGCGTCATTTTGTAGTGCGAAAAGGCGCGCTTGATGGGGTCGCGCAGAATCATGATGATTTTCATGCGCGGATCAACGGCGTGAATTTCTCGGGCAGCCACGCTGGAATGCAGGTAGGAATTGGAAATCTCGCCGATGGCTTTTTGGCCGCGGACGTTTTTGTACAGCTTGCGGTAATGGTCCCACTGGCTCACAAAGGCGATGTGGATCTGCTCGGACAAGTCCGTGTTGACGTAAGCTTCCACGTCCAATTCGCCGCCTTTGTAGTAGTCTTTGCGGATTTTGTCCAGCGGAATGTCTTTAGCGAAATAGTTGGTTTCCTTGATCGGGCTGAGGTACACCTCCGGATGCTGGCTCAAGTACTGATAAATAGACGTAGTACCCGCTTTAGCGGCACCGACCACCAGAAAATTCGGAAGGGGAGCGTGATTGGGTTCCATAGTACTGGTCATGCCGGCTGCTGGGTCCGGGATCATTGGTCCGTTCCGGGTTGGTCGTCGTGATGGTCTGAACCTTCGGAAGCGCTATCGTTGCCCTTGCGGTTGCCTTTGTTTGCTTTGGGCATGCTGGTTCCGAATTTGCCTTTGAATCCGGGAATGCGGTTCCCGACTTTGTTCAGCAGCGGCGTGTAAATGACCGTGAACCCGAAGATACGCTTCATGTAAATGGTGGCCACAATGTGGTTGAACAGCACACTCGCCAGGTTGGAATACGCTGCCCCCACAATGCCGATGCGCGGGATCAAAATCCAGTTGCCAACCAGGTTGATGAGCGCCGAAATCAGCACGATGTTCATGTACAGCTTTTGTTTGCCGCACATGTTCATGAACATGCCCACATGCCCTACTGAAGCGGTGATGATCTGCCCAACACAAAGCCAGACAAAGGCCGTGTAGCCCGCCATGAATTCCGGTCCGTAAAGCCCGCCCAAAATGGGCTTGCCGAATGCAATGAGCAGCAACAGCATGGGGAAAATGGTGTATCCCATGAGCATCGTGGTCTTTTTAGCCACGCGCTCCAGCTCGCCCATCTCCCCGCTGTGATAAAGCTCTGCCATTTTGGGCGCAGCCGTTGACGTGATGGAGTTCTTGAAGAACTTGTTGAACATGACCAGTTTCCACGCCACCTGGTAATAGCCTACATGGGCTTCGGTCATGAAGTAGGTGATCATGAGCGTGTCGGCATAACCCAGAACCAAAAATGCTGATTTGGTCATGAACATAGGTGCCGATACGGTCAGCATTTCCTTGATGCTGATTCTCTGGACGGGCACCCCGTCGCGCTCATCTTTGCGGATGTGTTTGCGAAAGGCGTCATAGACCAGCAAGGTGGACACAGCACTGGTAATGCCCAACGTGATCATGTAACTGGTAACCGGAATATACTTATTCAAGTAAACAATAGTCATGATCACCAGTGCGGTGAGCGTAACCACCGCTAACGATATGTTTTGCATGGCCACAGAGCCATGTTGCTTCATGCCCCGAAGCCCTTCGAGGTTGAGCTTAAACAAGGTCTTGGGCAAAATCAAATAGGCAGCCAACACATAAAAAGGACCGAGATGAGGCTTGTTGAGCGCATCTGCCAGCACGTGCGCGCCAAAATAGAGCGCCACCGAAATAGCCAGTGAGCAAAGCGCAATGAGCTTAAACGCAGTCAGGTAAACCTGAGCGGCCGAGCGGTCAGAAGTTTTGCGGTATTGGGGAATGAGCTTGAGCAAACTGACGTCCGTGCCCACGAGGCTAAAAATGGTTACGATTTCCATAACCGCTCGTATGGCCGCCAACGAGCCCACCACTTCTGCGCCGTAAACCCGGGCGATAAAAATGGACGTGACCATCGTAAAGAAGGTCTCCGACACCCGGCTGGTAAAAATGACGGTAGAACCCCGCAGAACTTCCTCAAAGGATTTGTCCTGGAGCTGCCGATCAATTTTTCTGCGAATTTTCTTGATCAAAGCGGTCGGGAATGCAGGGTGGGTTACGGGCGAAGGGGAGCGCTTGTTCGGGCAACCGCTGGGCGTGGGCACCACCCGCAACGTTTCCGAAGGCGCAAATATACGGTGCTGCGGGAGCCCAGTCTATGGCAATTGTAGGCGGACCCGGCGGCATTTTTAGGCGAACCCGGCGCGAAGGCCGACGATAAACGCGATTGGGTTGTACAAAAGCGAAAGGCTACCCTTGACACCTTTGGCCCGATGGCCCTATCTTAACCATCAAAATCAACCTGTTTTGGCTGCTGTCCGACTTTTGGCCTTTCCTTTTGCGGGGGGCAACAAATACGCGTATTTGCCTTATAACGAGCACCTGGCCGGCTCGGTAGAGTTTTTGGTTTTTGAAGGCCCCGGCCGGGGTGATCGCTTCCGCGAACCGCTGTTGGACCATATTGACGATGTGGTGGAAGACTACTGGCGGCAGGTCAGCGGTTACCTGAACCAGCCCTACGCGTTGTACGGGCACAGTTTCGGGGCCATGGTTAGTTTTTTGTTGGCCCGCCGGGCTGTTCAGGAGGGTTTTCGCCCGCCGCAACGGGTGTTCTTGTCCGGAAGGGTGCCCCCTACCTGGCCCGATGAGGGCGACAAGCTCTGGAAAATGGACCACGAGCGCTTTTGGGCGGGCATTAAAGCCTACGGCGGCTCGCCGGAGGCGCTGCTGCGCCACCCGGAACTGATGGCGCTTTACGAGCCCATGATCCGGGCCGACCTCAAAGCGCTGGACAGCTACCAGCACAGCCAGCCTGCGCCCCTGCCCGTACCGTTTACCGTGCTGCTGGGCACGCGCGAGAAAATCACCATGCAAAGTGCCCCGGAATGGCAGCGCGAAACCAGCATTCCGCTTCAAATCCACCAGTTTGAAGGGGGCCATTTTTGGATTTTGGACCATGTCAAGGAGCTCACCGCGCTGTTGTTGGCTTCCTTAACGGGCGTTCGCGCCGTTTAACAAGCCGACCATGCCCGCCATTTTGGCCGTTTTTCTACCAGAAGTCATTGATCCTCAATTGGTTGCAGGGCTTACGAGGGCCCTTCCCCCGTTTGCGCAGCAGGAAATTGAGCGCTATGTGCACGTGGAGGACCAACTTCGGTCTGCCGTAGGCAAGTGGCTGATCCACACGGGTGTTGCCGGGGGAATGGGCTTGCCTGCAGACACGCTGGCGGCGTGGAAAACCGACCAGTACGGGCGGCCCAGCCTGCCTGGGAAGCCCGCGTTCAACCTGACCCACTCCGGGCGGGTGGTGGCCCTGGCGTACCGCTTGCCTGCCGAGCAAAATGCAGCCCTGGGCCTTGACGTGGAACGCATCAAACGCCTTGATTTTGAACTGTTTGGGCCCTACATGAGCGAGCCGGAATGGCTGGATATTCGCCGTGCAGACGACCCGGAAACCCGGTTTTTTCACTATTGGACGGCTAAAGAAGCCGTGATGAAGGCCGAGGGGTTGGGTTTTCACCTGCCCATCGCCGATATTTTTGTGGAGGGCTCCCTGGCGCGCGTGGGCAACCGGCAATGGCATCTGGAGCCCTTGCCCCTGCGATCGGGCTATGCAGCCCACCTTGCGACTCCGGAAGCCAAGCCCCAGCCGTCGCTGCAATGGCTGAATGCCGAGACCTGGCTGGATGCAAGCGCCTGATGCTCCGCTTTTTTTGCAACGCTGGCGCCCGCTTTGCGTACAAGGAATAGTTAGGGCGAATGGGGCAGAATTGACGCAGAATACGACCAACAAAGTTTCAGGCTGCCTGCAAATCCGTAACTTTGCCCCTTTGTTTCAGCCTGCTTTTTTGAAAAACACGCGATGAGCGCTCCCAACACACCCCCTGTTCTTTCTTCCTCGGTTCTGGACACCTTGCTTGAAAACTTTGAAACCTATTTCGAAGGGCTCAAAACCGTGCGCAAGACCGTGTTTGTGTTCTCCGGCCACGGCACCGAATGGATCGGCATGGGCCGGGTGCTGCTGGAGCAGGAGCCGGTGTTCCGCCAAAGCATTGAAGCCTGTGCCGCTGCGCACGAAGCGTCCTTTCCCGCTGGCGTCCCTGTCTGGAACATTTTAAAGGAGCTTCAAAAGCCCGATGCGGAGTCGCGCATGGGCGAGAGCCTGGTGGCGCACCCTTGCCTGGTGGCGCTGGAAATCGGGTTGGTTGACCTGCTGCGCAGCCGCGGCATTCGCCCGGATGCGGTGGTTGGGCATTCGGTGGGCGAAGTGGCTGCTGCGTACTGCGCGGGTTATCTGGACATTCCCGGCGCGTTCAAGGCCGTGCATTACCAGACCGAAGTCATGGATCTGGTCCGGGGAAAGGGCCGCATGTTGTTTGTGGCCAAACCGGTGGGCGAGCTCGAAGCACTGCTCTACCGCTTTGCCGGTAAACTGTCTATTGCTGCGGTGAACTCGCATGGTGGCGCGGTGATCAGCGGCACGGAAGCGGTTTTGCAGGGCATTTTGAAAGAATACGAGGAGGCGAATGTGTTTGCGCGGATGCTCAAAATGGACATCCCCTTCCACAGCCATACCATGATGGAATACATCGATCGCGCGCCTTCGGGCCATGCGCAGATCGCCGTGTTGCCCGGAGCGCTGCCGTTCTATTCCACCGTAACCGGAGAAAAAGCCCTGCCCGGCGACTTTGACGGGACCTACTGGGCCAAGCACATCAGCGAGCCGGTGTTGTTTGCGCAGGCCATTGATCTGCTGGTTGAAGACGGGCACAATGCGTTCATCGAGATTGGTCCCCATGCTGCCCACGGCAAGGATTTGGCTGACGCGATGGAGTTGCACAAGGTAGCCGAATACATCATCACCGGCACCTTGCGCCGCGGCTCCGATGACGAGTTGGAATTGGCGGCGGCGCTGGCGTTTGCGCACACGCGCGGATTCCCGTTGGAGACCGCCGGCTGGCCCGAGCGCGCCCGCTCGGTGTTTGAGCAAATTCTGCACGAGTTTACCGAGCGCATTTCCGCCGACCAGGCAGCCGGTCACCGCGATCCGGCTTCGTGGAAAGGCATGGATGAAGCGACCCGCCGCGAGGCCGTGTTGGAGCTTATCCAGACGCTGGTGCAAAAAGTGGCCAAGGTGCCTGCCGAAAAACTGGCCGACCAGGATGCGGGCTTCATGAGCCTGGGCATCAATTCCATCATGAGCATTCAGCTCAAGGAATTGCTGGCCAAAGAGCTGGACCTGAGCCTGCCCAACACCCTGATTTTTGACTACCCAAGCCAGACGCGTTTGGCTGATTTTCTTTCGGCGCAACTAGGCGGCTTGCTCAGCGACGGACCCATTTTCGCCAACCGCGCCTGGAAAGAGATTGACGATTTTGTGGAGTCGCTGGAAGGGCTTTCGGAAGAGGATGCGTTGAAAATGCTCGAGGACGAGGTGGAGCGCATCGGCGTGGCGGAAGGTCTGAGCAACAACAAGAAACTGCTCTACCTGCTGCGCCAGGAGAAAATTCGGCGCGAACCCATTGCCATTGTGGGCATGGCGTGCCGCATGCCCGGTGGGGCGAATGACGTGGACGGCTACTGGCGGCTGTTGGCCGAAGGCCGCGACGGCACCGGTGAAATTCCGACAGACCGCTGGAACAACGCCGATTTCTTTGAGCGCGATAAAACCGTTCCAGGCAAAAGCTACGTGCAGCGCGGCGGGTTCCTTCGCAATTTCGACCCCTACGAATTTGATCCGTTCTTCTTCAAGATTTCGCCTAAGGAAGCGTTGGGACTTGACCCGCAGCAACGCCTG
>WGOA01000070.1 GCA_016124275.1 Bacteroidota bacterium | reverse complement strand
CAGAGCGGGTAACCTTTGCCCCAGCTCCACGCTTTTGCTAATGTTGATGTCAAAGAACAACCCAGTGTCCTCTGCCTTCCAGATACCCGACCTTCAATATGATCGCTGCAGCGGGCTATTTTGTCAGTGTGAAGGCCAATCAAGTCGAAGTCTAGAAACTGTTACGCTAAGCTTCGTGTTCCAAAATCCATAGGAAACCATCATTCTTGCCTTGAGCTGACCCGGTTCGTTCAACAGGGGCTTAAATCGCACGCCTGCGCATGCGTTTAAGCCTTAGGTGTTAGCGGTAGTATTTATTTCTCTTTATCTGCTGACAACAAGCCTGCGATGTGTTCTAGGCCAGTCTTTGAAACTCTAAACTTACCCTTGGATATTTTAATAATGTGTTTCGACACTTCGTTCCGATTCACGAAAACTGTCGGGTTTGACAATTTCACACCTTGGTCAAGCAATGCAGTCGCGGCTTCTTTTGTTGAAAATAAATTATCCTCACTTTTACTTTGAATGAAGTGTCCAGCAAGCAATATTTTGTCCGCTTCTTTGGCACCTTTTTTTAAACCATGATAATACTCACCAAAGCTGTCAGGGATGCCGTCATTGGTCTGCTTATGTTCAGAGGATTTTTTTGCTATTCTCTTTTCAGAGGTATCCTTAGGAGGATTCACAGTGTCATGGATGACTGGCGGTGGTGAATTTTTCAATATTGTCAAGAAACTCTCAATCTTTGCAGCGTGTGAGTTTACAAAGTCCTCGGAGCCCTCAATTTCGAATTCTCTTAAGTTTAGGTTGATTCGGATTTTTGCTTTGTTGTCCATGATTACGAATTTATAAATGATTTATGATTTTTGTCAACATACTTCAATCCGGTCGGTAGTATTGAACATGTTTTGTCTGAACTGTATTCAATTAGTCTTTTTGAATGCATCTGTTTCAATAGATTAAAAAATGTTCCTTTGCTTTTTGGCTCAATCCAATTAAAAAGAGTGATGTCACTTGTTGGTTTGGGAAACTCTGATGCTAAAAGCACCAAAACCTGGTCGCTATTTTTTAAATCAGGGTTAAGGATTCTTTTGATGTCTGCAATTTGGTGAACTAGGAATGTTGGTCGAATTACGATGCCGTCCACAAGTTTTTGCGCTTCATCCAAGGAAAAAGAATAGTGAACTCGCAGTAATTCTGCTAGAACCCAATCAGAGCAAGCGCAAATCATAGTGCTGTCTGTAAAGTTTGGATTGACATCGCCTCCTAAGTGACCAACTCCGCGTTTGTTTCTAATATTGTAAATCATGCATAATGCTCGAGGAATATGAATTCTGTAAGATTCAATAGCTGCTGTCGCAGGTAATTGTTCAAATGCTCTAAGTTTCCCAATCATGTCAGGCATATGTGCGCCTATTGCTGTGAAACTGCCTTTTGTCTCATGTTCTAAAATCCTGTAACATGCTTCAACAAATTTACCTCCGTTTAATTCTGACGGTTCATGTCGTTCTAATAAATAATTTTCCTTTATCTCAAGATAAGCTGTCATTAAAAAGTCAACAAGTGCTATTGGTAAAGCGGACTTCAGGTCTTTGGTTACTTTGTCAATCATATGGTGGTCTGTTTAATATTACCGCTAACAATTTTATAAACGAAGTCCACTGTCTTTTACCTCCAAATCCTATAAAATCTTTCGTTTAATCCTCTTTAGCCAAAGATAAAGGTAATATGCTTTTACTACAGCAATACAAACCCAACTAATCCTATGTCGCTTTATCCAAGCTGCTATCTCCATCCCACATTCCATACCTCCGCTAACTGCAATTTACCGCAAGATAAACGAAGGCACCTATCAAACAACCCTAGCACCCTACAAGCCACATCTACCCTGCAATAAACCAACGCTCCTCTCCCCCCTCACCACACCCCTTCCACCAACACAGCCTGCAACACTACCGTGCCGTCGAGCAAACCCAGATACAGGTACTCCCGGCCGTCGGGTCGGGCCTGCGATACCCCCCAGGCGGCTAGCAGACAAGGAGCGGCATAGGCCAGCCACATCAGCAGGCTGAGTTGCCCGAGCATCAGCGCGCAGGACCCAGCCAGGCAACCCCAGGCCAGAAGCCGGGTTCGCTGGGGGCCAAAAGCGGTGGCGACAGTTTCAAGCCGGATGATGCGGTCTTGCTCGATGTCGCGGATGTCAAAGGGCAGGGTAACACCGAGTACCAGAAAGAAGCGTGAGGCGAAGAGCAGCCAAACGGGCTGCGTTAACGCCGCCGCCCCACCCAACGCGACGGAACCAACGGCGTCAGCGTCGGCCAAACCGGAACCCGCTGCGGGCCAAACCCCACCAACCGCAAGCGCCCCCACCGCCGGCAACACCACACTCACCCAGGCCCAAACCAGCCCGATGAGCACAATCTTAAGGAAGTTTCGCCGGCGCAAGCGCCAGTGCAGGGGCAAGGGCAGCAAGGGCCAACCGTAGGCCAGGCCCAACACGGCAGCGGGCAGCAAGTAGAGTCGCACGAGGGCTGCCACGCCCAAAAAACCCATTCCCCCGAAAAACAGGCCGACGGCCAATAGGCCCCAGGCCAAAAGCTGGTGTTGTTGCACCCAGAGCAGCCGATGTGGCACGGAGGGGAAGTTGCCACTGCCCGAAACCCGCGTAGCCAGAGCAACCCCTACAGCCTGTGCAGCCTGCGAAGCCTGTTTCGCCCCGTCAATCCGCAAAGCCAGGTACAAGGCCAGCGTGCCGCCCCCGACGAGAAGCAACAGTGAAAAGTCAGGCGCACCGAGCCCGAGCAGGCGGTAACTGCTCCAGGTTAGCGCAACCGCGCAACCGGCAATGAAGAGGTTGCTGTAGAGCAGAAGGTCCAGCAGGCGCCGCGCCCATGGTGCCTTGGCTTCCAGCTTAGAGGTAATGGAACTTGAAGTCCGGCTTGAGGGCCAGCAGGGTTTCGTAGATAAGTTTTATTACGTTTTCTACGTCATCGCGGTGCGCCATTTCAACGGTGGTGTGCATGTAGCGCAGCGGCAGGGAGATGAGCGCCGAGGGAACGCCGCCGTTGGCATAGGCAAAGCTATCGGTGTCGGTGCCGGTGCCGCGTCCGGCTACTTCGCGCTGGATGGCGATGCTTTTGGCAGCCGCCGTGTCTTCGATGAGCTGGAACAGCTTGCGGTGCACCGCGGGTCCGATGGTGAGCGAAGGGCCGCCGCCACATTTGACTTCGCCTTCCACCACCTTGTTGATCATGGGCGTGGTGGTGTCGTGGGTTACGTCCGTAATAATGGCTATGTCGGGTTGAATGGTGTGCACCATCATTTGCGCGCCGCGAAGGCCCACTTCTTCCTGCACGGCGTTGACGATGTACAGACCAAAGGGAAGTTTCTTCTTCTTCTCGTGCAGCAGGCGGGCTACCTGTGCAATGACAAAGCCTCCCAGGCGGTTGTCCAACGCGCGGCCAACATAATAGGTGTCATGGAGTACTGAAAACTCATCGTCAAAGGTGATGGGGTCGCCGACGCGGATGCCCATGGCTTCCACTTCTTCTTTGCTGGATACGCCGGCATCGAGGAAGATGTTGCTGGCCGTTGGCGACTCGTTCTTCTCGTGACGGGTATGGATGGCCGGCCAGCCGAACACGGCTTTACGGATGCCGTCGCGGGTGTGAATGTTCACTTTTTTGGAAGGGGCGATCATGTAGTCCGACCCACCGATGCGCATGGGATAGATAAATCCTTCTTTGGTGATGTAGTGAACGCCCCAGCCAATTTCGTCGGCGTGGGCTTCAATAACCACTTTGAATTTGGCCTGTGGATTGATGATGGCCGCTACCGACCCGTACGCATCAACCATGTGCTTATCGCAATAAGGTTTTATATAATCCAACCAGATTTTTTGGCCGCCGGATTCGTGGCCTACCGGCGATGGATTGTTGAGGTAGCGGGTCAGAAAGTCAAACTCGTCTGAACCAATCAGGGATTTTGCTTTAGCCATCAGGTGTGGGGGGCGCTTAAATGAAGGAAAAGATGGGAAAGATACGCATAGAAAAAACTACAGGGGAATGTTCCCGTGCTTTTTGCGAGGTAAGGTGGCGGCTTTGTTCTCGAGCATTCGGAACGCATTGATCACGCGTGCACGGGTATGGCGCGGCTCAATGACATCATCAATGAAACCGAGGGAAGCGGCGCGGTAAGGATGCGCAAAGGTTTCCGTGTATTCGGCCACCTTTTCGTCCAGCTTGGCGACCGGATCGGCAGCTTCGCTGATTTCTTTGCGGAAGATGATCTCTGCGGCGCCCTTAGGCCCCATAACCGCAATTTCGGCGGAGGGCCAGGCCAGGTTCAGGTCGGCGCCAATGTGCTTGGAGTTCATGACGCAGTACGCGCCGCCGTAGGACTTGCGCGTGATGACGGTGATGCGCGGCACGGTGGCTTCGCTGAATGCGTAGAGCAGCTTGGCTCCGTTGGTGATGATGGCGTTCCATTCCTGGTCGGTGCCGGGCAAAAATCCGGGCACGTCTTCCAGCACCAGCAGCGGAATGTTGAACGAATCGCAGAAGCGCACAAAACGGGCGCCTTTGGTGGACGCGTCAATGTCCAACACACCGGCCAGGTAGGCGGGCTGGTTGGCAATGATGCCCACGCTGCGCCCGCCAATGCGCGAAAAACCGACCACGATGTTCTCGGCAAAATCCTTGTGCACCTCCATGAAGCTCTCCTCATCGGTGATGCCGTGGATGACGTCGCGGATGTCGTAGGGCTGGTTGGGGTTGTCGGGAATGATGCTGTCCAGGGCAGGTCTTTCCTCCGTTCCAGGCGAAGTATAGGGGAAATTAGGGGCCGTTTCTTCGCAGTTCTGCGGCATGTAGCTGACCAGGCGGCGCAGGTTCTGCAGGCAAACGATTTCGTTTTCGCAAGTGAAGTGGGACACGCCCGATTTGGTGGCGTGTGTGGCCGCCCCGCCCAGGTCTTCGGAGCTGACCTCTTCGTGGGTCACGGTCTTGACCACGTTAGGACCAGTAACAAACATATACGATGTATGCTCCACCATCAGGATAAAATCCGTTATGGCGGGCGAATACACCGCGCCTCCCGCGCAAGGGCCCATGATGGCCGAAAGCTGCGGGATCACCCCAGAGGCGAGCGTGTTGCGGTAAAAAATGTCGGCATACCCGGCCAGGCTCTTGACGCCTTCCTGGATGCGCGCGCCGCCCGAGTCGTTGAGCCCGATGATCGGAGCACCGCTGCGCATGGCCAGATCCATGATCTTCACAATCTTGCCGGCATGGGTTTCGGACAACGAGCCGCCAAAGACCGTAAAATCCTGGCTGTACACATAGACCAAACGGCCATCAATGGTGCCGAACCCGGTGATGACGCCATCGCCATAAGGGCGGTCTTCAAACATGCCAAAATCGTAACTCCGGTGGCGTACCAGGGTGCCGATTTCTTCAAAAGAGCCCTCGTCCAGTAAGAAATGCAGGCGTTCGCGGGCGGTGAGCTTGCCTTTGGCGTGTTGCGCAGCGATGCGCTTCTCGCCACCGCCTAAGTGGGCTTCAGCTACTTTGGCATGAAGCGTATCGACGTGTTTTTGCACGGAATAGATTTTCTGGAATGAGCCCCGAAGATAAGACAGGCTGCCGCGAAGGCCAAAGACCGGGGTCAGGCAGGCGGATAAGCAACGTCAGCGGGGGGCGGCGGGAGCCGCGGGCAGCGGGGCGGCAGCGGCCCGGCAGCCGGAGCCGCCGCCGGGCTCAGCGCAACCCGGCCTTTTCGTTCAGGATCTGAATCAGGCCATCAACCCAGGTATCCCGGTCGTTGAGGCTCGGCACCAGGGTCAGGGTTTCGCCGCCGGCTTCGCGGAATTCTTCGGCGTATTCCACCGCTATCTCATCGATGGTTTCGATGCAGTCGGCGACGAATGCCGGGCAGAGCACCAACAGGCGTTTGACGCCCTGGTGAGCCAGTTTCTCCAGCACATCCGAGGTGTAGGGCTCTATCCAGGGGTCGCGGCCCAGGCGGCTCTGGAAACAAGTGGTGTAACCGCCTTCTTGCAAACCCAATTCGCGCACCAGGGCACGCGTGCTGGCCAGGCATTGCGCGCGGTAGCAAAGCCGGTTTGAAGGGCCGAGTTGGTCGCAGCAGGTGCCGAACTGGCAGACGCCGTGGTCATCGGCTTTTCGGATCTGGCGTTTGGGCAGGCCGTGGTACGAAAACAGCACATGGTCGTAGTCGGCCAGCTTGTGCTCGCGGGCGGCGGCCACAAAGGGCTGGATGAAACCGGGGTGGTCAGGGTAGTCGCCGATGAGCAGCACTTCCGGAATGCCCTGCCAGCGGCTCAGAATACGCATGACCTCTTCGTGAACGGAGCCTGTGGTGGCGGAGGCGTATTGCGGAAACAGGGGAAAAACCACGTAGCGCTCCACGCCGGCGTCCCGAAGCCGCTTGAGTCCGGCTTCGATGGAGGGTTGCTGGTAACGCATGGCCAATTCCACCGGAATTTCCGGCGCCAGGCGTGCGCGCACTTTGGCCAAAAGGCGCTGCCCATAGACCATGAGCGGCGAACCTTCGGGCATCCAGATTTCGCGGTAGGTTGCCGCCGATTTGGGCGCGCGGAAGGGGCCAATGATGCCCCGCACCAGCAGTTGCCGGGGCAGCCAGGGGATGTCAATAACCCGCCCGTCCGTGAGGAACTGGGTCAGGTAGCGGCGCACATCCGGCGTGGACGGCGAATTGGGCGTACCCAGGTTGACAAGCAGAATACCGGTTTTGGCCATGACAGGGTCAGAACAGCGGAGCGGCGGTTGCGGTTCATGGCCCGTCCGGTTCAGGAGGTAAATTTATAGCCTACCCCGCGAATGGAGTGGAAGTAAACCGGGTTTTTGGGGTCGGCTTCAAAATATTTGCGAAATGCCAAGATAAAGTTATCTATGGTTCGCGTGGAAGGAAAAACGTCGTAGCCCCAGACGGTTTGCAGAATATGCTGGCGGCTGACCACTTCGTTGCGCCGGTCCACGAGCAGTTTCAGCAGTTTTACTTCCTTTTGCGTCAGGCGAATGGACCCTTCGAGCCCGTGCGCCTCATACGTGGTAAAATTGACGCTGTTGGGGCCGAATCGGAATTCGTCCAGGCTGGATTCGGCCGTTTGGCTGCGCACGCTGCGTTTGACCAGGTTGCCCACGCGCAACAGCAGTTCTTCCAGGTTGAAGGGCTTGGTCAGGTAGTCGTCGCCCCCGGTTTTCAGGCCCGCCACCACGTCGCGCGGCGAGTCTTTGGCCGTCAGAAACAGCACCGGCACGTCGCGGTCTTCCATGCGGATTTGCTCGCAAACGGCCAGGCCGTCCATTTCGGGCAGCATGATGTCCAGCACCACACAGTTGAACCGCTGCTCTTTAAAAATGCGAACGGCTTGGGTGCCCTGCTCGGCGCTGACCACCTCGTAGCCTTCCATTTCCAGGTTCAGCCGCAGGTTTTCGCGGATGTTGGCTTCGTCTTCAACAAGCAAAATGCGTTGAATCATGACGGGCTTGGTTTTCGGGTGAAGGGCTATGGCGTGCATGGCAGAAGATTTTCCATAAGGTTAAGTGGAATTCTTCGCCCGTGCGTCATGAGCGCGTCAATTCTGGGGTTGTGTTGGTAACCGGTTCAGGCAGGTCTTCGACAGGCGGCAGCGCGATTTCGAACACACTTCCCCCACCCTCCCGGTCTTTGAGGGCGATTTGCCCATGATGCGCCCGCACGATTTCCTGCACGATGAACAGGCCCAGGCCGGTTCCTTTTGACGAGCGGGTTTCTTCGTTGCCAATGCGGTAAAAGCGCTGAAAGACTTTGGCTTTTTCTGCATCGGGAACGCCCGGCCCGCGATCGGCTACGGTCAGTAAGAGGCGCTCGCCGCTGTGCTGCAGGCTCACCTGAACGGGGCTGCCGCTTGGAGAGTATTTCAGGGCGTTGTCCACCAGGTTGAGGATGACAGACGAAAGGGCCAGCTCGTCGCCGTTCAGCCGCAGGCCGGGTTCGGTTTCCAGTTGAACCGATTGTTCCGGGTAGCGGCGCTGCAGGCTGCCCACGACCTGCCGGGTGCAGGCACTCAGGTCAAAATCCAGGTGCTCAAAGCGGTGGTTGGGGTCTTCCATCCGCGAGGCGAGCAGAATGTTCTCAACCATGCGCTCCAGCCGATCCACGTCTTCCAGGCTCATGGTGGCGATGCGCTGCACCTGCTCGGGCTTCAGGGCGCGCCGGTTGAGCGTTTCCATGGCCAGTTTGATGGAGGCCAAGGGGCTTTTGAGCTCATGGGTAATGCTGAGCAGGAAGTTGTTTTGTTGCCGCGATATCTCGATTTCGCGGTTGAAGGAGCGGTTGATTCGCCAAAACCCGATGCTGATGAGCGTTAAAAACACCAGCCCTTCGCCCGCAATCATGGTGTTCTTGCGCTTGAGCTCTGCCTGAAGCTGGCGGTAGGCTTCGGTCTGAGGGAGGAGCGCTTCAGCCCCCCCCTGGGCCACCCATGCCTGCCGCAACGCGTCGGCATCTTCCTGAAAGGCCCGCTGGTTCTGGCGCAAAAACAGCAGCGACCACCAGCTGAACGAGGCCAGGATGTAGGCGAAAATCAGGTAAAAGACCAGCCGATTCTGGCTGCGGTTGGGGGTCATTTGCTACAAAATACGGTGTTTCCCGCCAGACCTAGGAAGCATGAGGGCCCGGCTTGCCACAATGTTAGTCCTTGTGTCAGGACTTGATAAAGCGGGGTGAATTTTGGTTAAAGTGTTAACAGGGAGCCCGCCATCTTTGTTTTCAAACATTTACGATCAAGACGGATGATGTTGACCATGGTAGCGCCTACAACCAGCCAGACAACCACCCCGGTCATCACGCTGGACATTCCTAAAATTCACTGCATTCGGCAATCGCTGCAGGGGAAAAACGACAACATCTACGGCTGCTTTATCGTCGTGCCTATTTCTGCGTCGGGACCCTTAAAACCACATGGGGTCGTCATCCCGCTTCAAGAAAATGTTCGCAGCGGTGACCTTTGGCCCGGCCTGCCAAAAGGGGTGCAAATAGCCCTTTCTGAGCAAACGCTTGGGGTCATCCTGACTACGGTGCTCTATAATAAAGTGGACGAAATAATTTACGATCGAATCTTAAATGAAGCTCGCCTTGCTGGCATGGGATCCACCTTTCCATGGGAAAGTATCCAACAAGGCATTGGAAAGGTTCCCGAGAAACAAAACCAGATCCAACAGCAATACACGGCCATGAAAGTCGCCATCGAAACCCTTAAACATTTTAAGATGGATGACTACCTGGGTTCGCATGCGTACTCACTTTTCCTGCCGGAGAGCGTGGCAGATACCTTTCCAAGAGAGTTTGAGTTTGGTGAAAGAGGGAGTAAATATAAAATTACTATTAAAAGCTTTTTTGGTTAATGTTTTCCTGTATTCCTATTTTGTTCTGGAGTGGCCGCGATAGCTTGCTATCGCGGCTTTTTTTTGGGATTGATGGTTCTGTTCACCCAGCGGGACAACTCTTCGCGGCAATAACTCTGTTCGCCTTTTACGTCCGATTCGTAGTTGACTAAAAAATGGTTTAACTGGTCCAACGCTTTTTCCTTCTTGTCCGGTCCTGAAAGAATCAGGGCTCGAAAGCGTTTAAATAAGCCATCTTCATAAACACTGAATCGGTTCTCTTTTTGAAAGCGACGGCGAGTGTTTCGCAGCAGACTTTCTAAAATCATGCTGTTTTGCAAACTGTAATGCGCCACAAGTTCAAGCAGAAAGACGCGGGCTTGAATGTCTGCCCGATGGGCGGTCTTGAACTGCCTCACCCGATTGATCCAATCAATGCAGCGCTCGTAATCGGCCAATTCAAAATAAACAATCATTATATTATAAGAGAAAGCCATTTTTCGAGCATCGTTGACTTTTTTTCCATAGCGAAGAAGTCCAGATTCAATGACAGGGATCAAGGCAAGGGCCTCCTCGAAGCGATCCTGGTTCAGGAAAAGCACCAGCTCCAGAAAAGTAACGTTCTGAAAAACCTCGCCCTCATCATCAAGAGAGAGAATAGGCAAATCGCGAAACTTTTGGAGTGTAGCTGGAAAATTTAGAAAATTACCCACCTCAAAAGAAGCGACCAGATAATTTGCAAGCACCATTTTGTAATTAGTCAAACGATACTCCTGCATTGCCGGATGAGCCTCCCACCACAACACCTGATCATAACGCAGTTGATACACCATCGCTTTGTTTCCAATAAGGAGTTGTAGCATGGCCGCTGTATTAAGGTAAATATTTTTTATAAAAAATTTATCACCGTGAATATCCTGTTCGCTGCTCAACAATGCGAATGCTTCCTCGTGGCGATCTAATTCTTCCTGGGTCAATATGGACCCCATTCTATAAATTGTAAAAAAGCGATAATATAAGATCTGCAACCGACCCAGATAATCCTTTGCTTTGGTGGTTTGCTCAAACAAGATCAACTTCTCATGAATCAGGATGTCATCGCTCTTGGATGATAAATACTGAAGAATCTGTCGGTCGAGCACCTCCAACAAAACATCGTACAATTCATACGCACTGGCTTTTGCATATAATTTATTCAATAGTTTTTCACGAGCACCATAAATTAACCGCTCCTTAAGAATGGAATCATCTTCCAGCATGTTGCGCAAGGTCAATTCTATACTACTCTCCTCGCGAAAGGACCGCAGCGCTTTTAAAATGCCCTTGGTTAAACGGCTGACGGAGGAAGCGGTAAACTTTTTAAGGCTCTGGTGCTGCGAAAGTTGATCCTCCAATTGGGATTCATCATAGGTGGGCAAGTCAGTGAGCAACTTGAGGAGCACCACATCGTTCTTGTCAGACGCACTGCTTCTCCTTTTCATAAACCAGCTGACATAACGAAGCTCGTTATGCTCTAGTGATTGAACCAGATTATAAGCTTCGTGTATGGTTGTCATGGCACAATAAAGTGGTTCGGCTAATATAAGGGCATCTCAAAGAAGTAGAAAAGAGGGAATTCAGGATTTGCTAAAAAGGCCATTTTCTGTTCAAACCGGCTCGCTGCCTTCCGTTTACCTTGTAACCACAAAAAACGCTTTGCCATGCCCCAATTTAACATGTCGGAATACTTTGATATCAGAATCAGATTTGACTATATAGGCAATACTTTCTGTTTAGATGCACTCAATGCGAGTGCCAACTTTGTTCTACTGCTTAATTTTGAAGATAAAAAAACATATAAATTAAAGATTTATCCAAGTGGGGGAAACAACTTCTTGGAAATTGTGGAAGAGGTGCTAAATCCTTCTACGGGATTTGTCGACTATCTCTCCAGCAGTTCAGTCTTCAGTTGTTACTTCTTTCAGGAATTTGTTGGTTCTGCTATTGCAGGAATCATCGGCATTGGCGATGTTAGACCTGTGTCTAGCAAACCCCTAAGACTAACCAAATTAGATGATAATTTTATTGCGTACATTAAAATTGAATTTGAAAAAGGTATCTTAAAGTGTCTTATTAAAGATACCGCGAACACAGTCAATACCCTAAGCTCATTTAAAAACGCAAACAACCAAACGTTTTACAAAATTTTAACTTAAAGCCCTTTGCCGTTTGATACGCATTCAGGTCTGCGACACAGTTCTGAAGGAGAGGTGAATGCCATTGCCCTCTCCTTCAATGCAATGGCGCTAACCGCAGAGTTTGCCAAAGTCATTATATGCGGTTGGCCAAAAGAATGGAAAAAGCCTACCATCTTATACTTTGAAGAGTACAGCCCCAGGGAGTACGAAGATGAGTCGAAGCCAGGAGGCTTTGCTCCTCCTGATACTTTAACAGGACAGCATGTTCAGCAACTTTCTGAAAGTTTGATAAAACAGCTTTTTGAAGGGTTTGAAACGATTGTCCTGTCCATGCCCCAAGGTACGAACTTCTTGAGCCACCCATTGGCTGATTCGCCAAGATTCTGGGTCCAAGATGCATTTGCTTTACTTTTATCAGACGCTCAGGGATCGGTTGTTCATTTAAATGTCCAAGAGAACGAGTGGCCCAATGACTCGGGTATACATTTATATAAAATAAAAGAGCCTAAGGTTATCTTTCAAGGCGGTGACTTGTTTGTACTGGACAATATTGTATTAATAGGTTCCACATATTACGACTATAGACAACGCAGTGATCCTAACTCCCTTGAAAACTACATGGCTGACCATCTCCATGATGTCTATGCAAGCACTACCCATTCCCGGTTTGTTCCTCTCCCTGCTGACATCGGAGATTTAAAAGCAATCATGGGTCGGATTAAAAATCAGCTCGCGTACCCTTTCTATCATTTAGATCTTTATTTAACTGCAATCGAGGAAAAAGAAAGAGTAATATTTTTTGTTGGCCAAATCAAACCAACAATGCAATTTTACGCTTCAGCGCCTGAAAACGTTCAATGGGCAGCCCATCAAATGGCCCGGTTGCTGGACCAGCTGTTACCATCGCTCCAGAGTTTAGAGCAAAAACTGGGGAAAACAGTGATCCTTGAGCGAATACCCATTCTTTTTGGCATACCCTATATGGGAATTCACAGCTTTACCAATGGCCTGCTGGCGCATCGTGCCAATCAGGGAGTTTACTTTGTTACTACGCCTGCCACAGAAGACCTCTCCAAATATTGGCTTAGCAAGGAAGAGATCGAAGAAGCGTTAAGCGTTACTAAGGCAGTTTTTTCAAAATACAACACAAAGGTCTTTGCCATGAATCTGCCCCCTTTCCTGTCTAATGCTCTGATAGGTGGCCTGCATTGTGTCACCAAGGTGCTTTGAAGGGTCTTGGACCAGCAGGCCAGCGTCTTAAGAAGGCTTCTGATTCAATGTGCGCTTTGTTCAAAACACCTCCTCCAACGCCGCTACCAGCAAAGCCGCCCCTTCCTCCAGAATGGCCGCCGTATGCACGGATGAAATAAACGCCACTTCATAACCGGAGGGGCCAAGGTAAACCCCGCGGTCCAACAGCGCTTTGTGGAGGCGCTTGAAGGGCTCCATGGACTCGGGGCGAATGGCTGAGGCGCGGCGAATGGGTTCGGGGTCGGCAAAAGCCAGCCAGAAGATAGAGCCCATTCGAACTACCTGAACCGGCCAGCCCTTGGCTGCAATAACATTTTCTATGTTTTGGCAGAAGGTCTCCGTGCGCGCGGCCTGGCTTTCATAAAAGCCGGGCTGGAGGCAACGGTAGAGTTGTGCGCAACCGGCGGCCATGGCCACAGGGTTGCCGCTCAGCGTGCCGGCCTGGTAAACGTTGCCCATGGGCGCCACCATTTCCATCAGGTCGCGGCGGCCGCCGTAAGCGCCAACGGGCAGGCCACCCCCGATCACCTTGCCCATGGTAATCAGGTCCGGTTGAATGCCGTAGTAGCCGGATGCTCCTTCAAAACCGATGCGGAAGCCGCTGATCACTTCGTCGAAAATGAGCAGGATGCCGTGGCGGTCGCAGGTTTGGCGAAGCGATTGCAGGTATTCAGGCCGTTGCAGCAGCAGGCCGTTGTTGGCGGGAATGGGCTCGATAATGACCGCGGCGATGTCGTGTCCCTGCTCTTGGGCCAGGCGTTCAAAGGCTGCTTCATCATCCAAATCAAGCACCAGCGTCTGCGCGGCAAAGGCTTCCGGAATGCCTGCTGAAGTAGAAACGCCCATCGTGGCCAGGCCCGACCCGGCACGGACCAAGAGCGAATCGGTGTGCCCGTGATAGCACCCTTCGAACTTCACAATTTTGTTGCGGCCCGTCGCGCCGCGCGCCAGGCGCAGAGCAGACATGACCGCTTCGGTTCCCGAGCTGACAAAACGCAGGCGTTCCAGGTAGCGGTGGTGGTTGAGGATCAGGCTGCCGAGCGCGTTTTCGCAGCGGGTTGGGGTGCCAAACGACGTGCCGTTGGCCGCGGTGGCCATGATGGCCTGCAACACATCAGGGTGCGCGTGCCCGTGAATCAACGGGCCCCACGATGCGCAGAAGTCCAGAAAGCGGTGGTCATCGGCGTCCCAAATCCAGGGGCCAGCGCCGCGCTGAATGAACAGCGGCGGGCCGTAAACCGACTTGAACGCGCGAACAGGGCTGGACACTCCGCCCGGAAAAAGGGTCTGAGCGGTTTCAAACAAAGCGGTGCTTCGGCTGCGATCCATGGTTGTTTTGGGGGAAGGGCGGTTGATGGGTAAAACGAGCGCAAGGCCGCGCAAAAGCGTGCGGATTAGTGCGGCATCTGAGGGTCCCCACGCCGGGATCCCTGACCGGGTACAAACAGCGGCAAGGTTACGCTAAACGTGGTTCCAACGCCCGGCTGGCTCTCAAAATTGATGCGTCCCCCGGCGTACTCCACAATGTTTTTGCTCATGGCCAGGCCCAGCCCCATGCCGGAGCTTTTGGTGGTAAAGTTGGGCACAAAAACCCGCGCGCGCTGATCGTCGTCGATGCCTGAACCGTTATCCACCACTTGCACCCGAACCTGTCCGGCAAAACTGGCCATGATGACGCGAATTTGCCCTTTGCGGTCATCGGGGATGGCCTGGATGGCATTTTTCAACAAGTTGCTGAAAACCCGTTGCAATTGTTGGCGGTCTGCCCAAACCAGCACCTCAGCGGCGGGCATAGAAAGCTGGATGTCCGCAACTTCTTCGGCCTCATACAACTGGACCACGCTGCGCAGCACCTGACCGAGGTCAACTTGTTCCGGGCTGGGTGTAGGCATTTGGGCGAAGTTGCTGAACTCCGTGGCGATGTGCGACAGGGTTTCGATTTGCTCCAGCAAGGTGCGGCTCACCCGGCCAGTCAGCTCTTCTGCGCGCGGGTCGCCGGCGGCGATGGTGCGCTGTAAGTGCTGAATGGAAAGCCGCATGGGGGTCAGCGGATTTTTGATTTCGTGGGCAACCTGACGCGCCATTTCACGCCAGGCACTCTCGCGTTCCGAGCGCGCCAGCAGGGCAGCGCTGCGCTCCAATTCGCCCAACATTTTGTTGTACTCCGCCACCAGCAACCCGATTTCGTCGTTGCTCTTCCAGGCGATCGGCTCGTTGCGCTCCCCCACCCTGATTTTCTGAAACTGGGCGCTGATGCGGGTCAGCGAGCGGGTGACCGAATTGGAAATGCCCAGCGCAACCAAACCCGCAGCCACCAACAACAACACATATACGTTTATCAATGCCACCATAAACCCGGCCACTTCCTGGCGTTGGTTTTTCTCTTTGGCAAAGTAGGGCATGTGCAAGTAAGCTACCGTTTTGCCCGACGAGGATTGCAAGGGCCGGTAAGCGCTCAGGTAAGGCAGGTTGCCAATTTGCTCGGTTTGCACCCAATGCGAACAGCCTCCGCGCGACAGCGAAGCCCATGCCGCCGGATCCATCATGCGCCCGAGCAGCCCGCGCGTAAAGATGTCCGGTTGCGAAGACTGTTGAAGAATTCCTAATGTATCGTATATGTTTAGATCAATAGCATGAATATCACTCAGCGCTCCGAGGTCAGACCGGATGCCCTGGTCGAAGGGCCAATCCGGCACGTTGCGACGAACCGGGTCAACGCCTTGTGCGCCCCCTGAAGATTCGTATTCTATTTCAGAGGCCACTGCCGTGAGTTTGCGAAGCAGGCGGCTTTTGTGGTACGACTGGCTTTGCTGGTTAAAGTAAGAAATGGTGATGGCCCCGATAATGATGAACGACAACAGGGTCAACAGCACCACAAAGCTTTGGATGCGCCCGCGCAGGCTGAAGCTAAAGGCCGCTGCCATTGACCGGGGGCCCAATAGCCGTTGAGCCAGGTAGATCGGGGCTGCTAAAACTGTGGTGACAATAAGAATAAATAAAAACAAATATGAAAAAAGTGAAAGAGGAACGATCCACCCCGCGGGCTTGCGGCTGAGCACCACCACTTTGTTGGCACGGTTACGGTGAATGAGGTGAACGGCACCTTGATCGGTCAGGCTAAAAAATTCCTGGCCGGCATTCCAGGTATCCGGCAAGGTCAACGGGTAAGGAAAATCGCCTTCCTGGTTGAGCAGCCGATCGCCCCGGTACAGGGCGTGGTCATAGCCCTCGGGATCTTTTACGCCGGCATCGCGCATGAGCAATTCCGGGTACAAACTGGCGCCGCTGAGCACTTTGCTCTCCAGCCGCAAGTAAACCGTGCCGTAGCCACCGCTTTGGCGCGGTTGGTCCAAGGCTGCGGAATCGGCCGTTCTGGGCGCGGTCGGGACGGCGCTGCTGCCGCTAACCTGCACCGGAATTCGCGCCAGGTAGGCCACCCTTCCCCCGTGCAAAAGATGGAAGAGCCCCTCTGCGCCCGTTTCTTCAGACTGGGCTTGTATGAGGCTGTCCAGGTATATTTTTCCGGGCGAAGGGTCGCTGTGCAATGGGCGGCCCTGGGCGTCGAAATACGAGAGGGTGATCCGGTAACGGTCGTAGTATTGGCTGAGGTACCTGTTGACGATCTGCTCATTGGCGCGGCGCACAGCCGGATAGGCTTCTGCGAACAGGGAGCGCACCACCGGGTCGCGCTGAATGGCTTGGGCCACCCCGGCAAAGAGGTACTCCATGACCGGGTCCTCATCAGAGGCTAACCGGTAGGCATAGCGCCGCAATTCGGCTTCTTCGCGCTGGGTCTCGGTGCGAATGAGCAAGGCTGCAGCAAAGGCCGCAAAGTACGCTGCCCAAATAAGCAAACCGGGCAAACCGTTTTCTTGTCGGTCGGCTGTGGAAAACCAGAGGGAAAGACCCAAAAAAATCCACGCGCTGAACAAGTGTTGAAAGACAAAGGGCTCCTCACCGAGGGGAAGCAAAAAAACAATTAATACATATACTATACTTCCTATTGAAATGGAAAGCAAGCGATGCCGGGTTGCACCCGCCACTTGTTTCCACGCTCTGGCCAGCCAGCGGCCCAAGAGAAACAAGTTGGCCAGCAGAAACGCTGCAGCCAGAAGCCCGGCAAAACTGAAAGCGTCAAGCGCCAGGAAATTGTCCAGATCAAACGAAATGTTGGAATCCGCTACAAGGCTGACAAACACGTTGACCACAATTCGAAACAGCCCCAGCAACAGCACCACGGGCACTGCTGCACTCAACCAGTTAGGCCCGGGCAATCTGCCAAACCAGGGACCCGGTGCCACCTTGCGCAACAAAAACAAGCCCAGGATGGCCCCTAAGGCCGCATCCATAATGAGCTGACCGAGCGAGCCTGCAATGCCGGGTGACGCATAATAATGCGGATCAAACAGCGGCAAATGAAACCAGTCTGCTGGCCAAAGCCGCATCCGGAACACAGTATGCAACAGGAACAGGGCTGTGACCAACAGCAGCGTAGCAGCCAGGTTGCGGCCGGCCAGGCTCAGGCTCCGGGCCGCCAGGTAAAGCCCGAAAAAAGAAAACAACAGGCAGGCCAACCCGAGCAACAGTTGCCAGGACCACGCGCTTTGCTTGCCCCGCGGAAAAAGCAGGCTGAAGACGGGTGTGCCCCGCGCGTCATAAATGGTGTTGGCGCTCAGGTCAGAGCCCAACAAGAGCGCCTGCTCCGGTATGCCGAGTTCAGGCAAAAACGACGGTTCCAGATAGCGGTTGACCAGGCTGTATTCGCGACGTATGGGAATCAGGCCAATGGCCCGGTACTGTCCCCAGGAAACCCCGCGCAACGCGTAGAATCCGTTGGCCAACCGAACCATAACCTGCTGCTCGCCCAATTCCGGCAACAACGGGTCGGGCAAAACCTGATTAGAATTCCACCAAACCAGGCGGTTTCTTTCAAAAATGTACAGGGCGAAGGGGGTCTGTCGCAGGAGCTCCGTATCCGGTGCATCCATACAGCCGGTGGCCAGATCATGGAGCAGCGCAGAATCGCGAAGCAGCGCACCGAGCTTGGTATCGAGTTCCTGGAAATTGGCTTGAACCGCCTTTGAGTGCCGATCAGCCCAGATGGCCGTTCGGTTGGATGCGGGTTGCCACGCATCCGATAACGGGCCCGTCAACCCGCAAAGCAGGCCCAGGGCCAACCACAGCCAAGGATGAAGAAGACGCTGCAGCAGGCTACGCATCGGCATTCAAAGGTAACCATATTCGCATGATTTACTGATAGATATGGACAGGCAGGTACTTCGTGTCCGTTTGTATATATGCCTCAAAGCATCTAGATTTGGTCGTTCTCCCATTATTTAAACCCCATTCTTCGCTGCATGAAGAAGACCCTACCCTTGTTGGGGCTGCTGATGATGATCAGCACAGCCCTATTTGCTCAAACCAAAACCATTTCCGGTACCGTCAAGGACGCCAGGACGGGAGAGACGCTCCCGGCAGTCAACGTCTTTCTGCGCGAGGACCCCACCCGGGGTACCGCGACAGATTTTGACGGCAAATACTCGCTGAGTGTTCCGGCCGAAGCCACGCTGTTGATTTTCAAAAGCGTTGGTTATGAAGAGAAAGAAATGGCCTTGGGTTCCGGCAACCAGATTCTGAACGTGGAATTGTCTGATGCCGATCTGCGGCTCAATACCTTGGTTGTTTCGGCTTCTAAGCGAAGCGAAAAGGTGCTGGATGCTCCGGCATCCGTCACCGTCATTGGCCGCGACAAATTAGAGACCACCGTGGCCTTGACCGCCATTGACAACCTGAAACGGGTGCCGGGCGTGGACATCATGCAGACCGGGTTAACCTCGGCCAACGTGAACATTCGTGGCTTTAACAATATTTTCTCCGGTGCTATGCTCACCGTGGTGGACAACCGTTTTGCCGCAGTGCCTTCGCTGCGCCTGAACGCTTTCCAGTTTATTCCAGCCACCAACGACGATATTGAGCGCATTGAAGTAGTGCGCGGTCCTGGCTCGGCGCTTTACGGACCTAACTCTTCAGACGGTGTATTGCAGATCATCACGCGCTCACCGCTTGATCTGGAAGTGGGTGATTACCAAACCACCTTCTCTATGGGAATTGGTCTCAAGCAGAACACGGATACGCTGTTGGAATGGGACGAAGTCAACCAGGTCGTGAATCCGCGCACCTATGATCTTGGCGAGCGAATTGTCTATGCACCGGAGTTCCGGCATACCGGTCGGGTTTCCGAAAAGTTCGGGTACAAAATCATGGGCGTTTTCCAAAAGGCCAATGATTGGGTAACCTATGATCCGCGCGAGCCCGCCATCGGCACTGAAATGTTCACCGGCTCTATCCGCAATGGAACACCTTTTGCTGTAGATACCAACATTGCGCCCTTCCCCTTTGAGCGCGACTTTAACTCGGAGAAGTTTTCAGGCGAATTGCGCCTGGATTACCAGCCAAAGGATGACCTGAGCTTCATCTTTAACGGGGGCGCAACCCAGGGAAGCAACCTGGAATTGACGGGCCTTGGCGGTGGCCAGGCGGTGGGTTGGATTTACTGGTACGGCCAGTTGCGCATGAGCTGGAAAAACCTGTTTGTGCAGTATTTCATCAACTCCTCCGATGCCAACGATACTTACCTGATTCCTCAGGGAGGAAACGAAATTCAACAGTTGATTGACCGATCCAAACAGCACGTTTTGTCGGTACAGCACCAGAGCACGCCCACCGAAGCCCTTCAACTGATTTACGGGGTTGACATTCTGCTGACCCGGCCTAACACCGAAGGCACCATCAACGGTCGCTTTGAAGATGCCGACAACGTAAACCAAGCGGGCGTATACGTGCAAGGTGAATATAAATTTAGCGACGCCTGGAAATTTGTTCTCGCTGGTCGCGTAGACTACCACGACCCGCTGGAGGAATTCCAGGTTTCCCCTCGCGCTGCCCTGGTGTACAAACCAGCTCCGGAGCACACCATGCGCGCTACCTACAACCGCGCCTTCTCTACCCCCAGCACACTTAACATTGCTCTTGACTTGTCCAACGGTTTGATCCCCAACGGCATCAACGTGCGCGGTATCGGCAACCCGAACGGTTACAGCTACGAGCGCGACGAGACGGGGCTGCCGTTGTTCCTCAACCCTTACAACGACCAGTACTACTCTCCTTTTACCAACAGCAACAACAGCCTGTTCTGGGGTACCTTCCAAAACACCCTGGCTGGCTTATTGGCTGATGGTGCCGGCCTGCCTCCCCTTGTTTTCCAGGGAATTCTGGATGTGTTGCTCAACGGCATGAGTACAGCAGCGGGCAACATTGACATCATTGGTGTAGACTATGCCGGTTTGGCTACGGGTGGCACGGTGGCAGACAACACGTTTGACATTGCTTCGCTGCAAGACTTTGGCAAAGTGGAAAGCTCCATTACCCAAACCATTGAGCTTGGCTACAAAGGCTTGCTGGCCGACCAGAAGCTGTTCCTGACCGTGGACGGGTTCATGACCATGATTGACAACTTTGTCACCCCACTGACCAACGTTGCGCCGAGCATGATTTTTGATCCCACCCAATTGGCTGGAGCCCTTGGTCCCAATGCACCAGGTGGTTTGTTGTTTGACAACCTCGCCGCTTTTGAGGCGGCCAGTGCAAGTCTTTACGCAACGCTGTTGGCTTCCCTTGACGGACAAGGGTATGGCTCTGACGTGCCCAACGGGTCTATCTGGGACGAGTTCGCCGTCATCGTGGGCGGTGCCAACCAAGAGTTAACCTTGGGAACGGTTGCCCCGAACGACACGCTTGTAGGTGCCGACGCTATCCTCACCTACCGCAACCTGGATGACCAAGTGCGCATCTTCGGTGCCGATGTGGGCGCTACGTACCTGATCAACCGGGACGCCAGTGTGAGCACTTCGTTCAGCTGGATCAACCGCGACTCTATCGTGGTGGAAGGCGCTGCAGGAGGCTACATTGCGCTCAACGCTCCGAAGTACAAATTCTCGCTGGGTTACGATCATCGCCTGCCTAAAACCGGTTTGACTTTT
>WGOA01000092.1 GCA_016124275.1 Bacteroidota bacterium | reverse complement strand
CGATCAAGCAGGACGCCGGAGCGGGCAAAGATCTGCGCCTGACGGTACAGGGGAAGATGATCGCCGTACTTCGACACCAGGACCTGAGCGATCAGCGCTTCCGTGGGCAGCCCGCCTTCGATCAGGTGCGCTGGTGCCGGCACCTGCGTCACACCCTGTGCACAGGTCCGGCAGGCATACTTAGGACACAGGTGGCTCGGTTTGTCTAAACAGATCCCGGTCGCTCTATAAGTGAATCCCTGCCCTTCGGATTATGCCGCAACCTGGATTGGTTGCAGCGAGTTGAAGTAAGCCGCCGCCCGCTCACGAAATCTGGAACCTTCGCCGCACTGCCAGGCCAAACAGGAAAGCCAGCACGATACCGGTGAGCGACTGGACGATAGAGATTGCCGTCACGATCAGGCCTAAGCCCAGACCGTAATTGTTGAGAAGTTTTTCTGCCAGGCTGCTGGCATCGCCTTCTCTTGGAGCATCGGTCGAAAGGGCAGACAGAGGCTGGAACACATTGTTCAGGGAGAAATCGAGGCTCTCGAAGAAGCCCGATTGCAAGGCCGCTCTGTCCTGCCAGTTGATAAGGTTCACCTCGATAGCGAGCGCGAGGTAGATCGCCGCAAAGCCAGCAAGGATGACGGCGAGGGACACGAAGGGCCGGGCGATAGAATTGCCGTAGTCGGACGATAGTCCGTAGAATGTAGCGGCCACCTTCTCCCAGAAGGCAATCTCCGGTCTTTTCACCCGGGTTCTCACCTCAAACCGGTAATAGGTCTGAGACAGCAGGAAATTACCCTTTTCATCGGCGACTTTCTTCAGGGTTCGGAATCCGCCTTCCAGCGCAGCCAGGAGTTGATCGGGGGTGAGCCCTTCATATTTCCCTTTTTTCCTCTTGGCTTCGGCCTGCGCTTTTTTTGCCTGCCTGATTGACTCCTTCGTTTGGTTGATCGAATCGCCGAACACCTCATCGAGCTGACTTTGGGTCAGATCCCTGAAGCTGGGCGGGATCTCGAAATGAGCCTCGTTAAAAGCGCTTACTGAAATCAAGGAATTCGACTCAAAGTCTACGCGGTCTTTGAAACGGGCACCTTTGAAAGCATTCGGAACATTGAGGTTGGGCCAGTTTACTTTATTAAAAATGACGACGTCTTCGAACGTACCCCCTACGAATGTCACCGGAGCTTTGAAGGTGGCGTTCTCGAAGATCGCCCAGTCGCTGAAGGTGGCTTTCTGGAAGTCCGCCCCGCCGCTGAAGGTCGTTCTCCAGAAGTTCGCCCCGCCGCTGAAGGTGGCTTTCTCGAAGCTCGCCCCGCCGCTGAAGGTGGCGACGGTGAAGTTCGCCTCGCCGCTGAAGGTGGCGCTTTTGAATACCACCCCGCCGCTGAAGGTGGCGAGCCAGAAGCTCGCCCCGCCGCTGAAGGTGGCAAGCCAGAAGCTCACCCCGCCGCTGAAGGTGGCGCTGCTGAAGCTCGCCCCCCCGCTGAAGGTAGCGCTGGTGAAGTCTACCTCGCCGCTGAAGGTGGCGCTGGTGAAGCCCGCCTCGCGGCTGAAGGTGGCCCTGCCGAAGCCCGCCTCGCCGCTGAAGGTGGCTTTCTCGAAGCCCGCCCCGCCGCTGAAGGTGGCGTTGTAGAATTGCGCCCCGCCGCTGAAGGTGGCGATGGTGAAGTCCGCCTCGCCGCTGAAGGTCGCGTCACTGAAGGACGCCTTGCCGCTGAAGGTCGCGCGCTCGAAGTCCGCCTCGCCGCTGAAGGTCGCGCCCACGAAGTTCACCCGGCCTGTGAACAGCGATCTGAGGCAGTTCAGAGGCCCGACTTTAAGGCCACTTAGATGGATGTCCGGCACGTATGCACCGGACATGTCGATAGCTTTTCTGGTGTGGGCTTGCCGAAGCAGCCCACCCGGTAACCAGCCGCCCAGCAGCTGCAAAGCACGCACCCAGTTGGGGCTGTTATCGGCGTTGGTGCCAATATCGTCCGGGACACGTTCCGCCCTCGCTGCAATTATATCCGTCAGGATCTGCAGCGGCATGCCATGCTCGATCACTTTCAACCACAAGTCCGGTGCATGGATCAGGTGGTAGGTCTCTCCATCGACCTCGACCAGCAGGCCCGCCTCTCTCATCTCCTCATCGGTGAGCAGTCTTTCCACGCCTGGCAAGCCGATCGACCAGCGCCAGTAGTCCTTCAGGGACACTCTTTTGAACTCGCCCTCAGCCTCCCGGCCATCGGGAAATGAGGCAGGTACTTCCACCATCTCGGTCTGTAGCGCGGCCTTTTCGGACCTGCCCTGCCAGGTGAAGTCGCGCGCATGCCAGAGTTCGAGCCAGGCAGCCTCCCTGTTCTCCGGTGAGGCCTCATCGTAGCGCTTCTCGGCGGCCTCCACGCCGTCCATCTCGACTTCGGACTCCGGTTCCTGCTCACCGTCTGTCATCTTCGCCCCCGCAGACTATGCCCGTGCCATTCTGGTCACAGCGGCGACAGTTATCCAACCTTTGGGTCATGGCAAGTATTGCGAGGCCATGCTGAGGGGGAACAGCCGCGACTTCTGGGCATCAGCGAGGCGGCTGATTAATCCGTCTACAGACTAAATTGATTGACTTTATGCGCATCGCGGGCTATCTCATGCGCATCCTGGAGAAGCGCTGCCCCGGGCTTTCCCCACACACTTCAGAATTGACACCGACCTAAGCGACCGGACGCCTCGCACGTCCGGCCGCTCGGCCAGCGTTGGGCCGGTGTGGAGCACTTCCACAATGGAAACTTACAAGAGAGCAGGCTTTGCCTGCAACTGCCTTCTGGGCGTTGAGATGACCCTGTCAACGGCGGCTTTCTGGGCGCATGCGTTCAGCGATCCGAAGCTTTCAGGCTTTCTCGTTGCCCTGCTTCTGACAGCGGCCTTCGGATTTGTCTCGCTCCTGGCGAGCGGGCTTGTCGGCCGGCTGATCCTGGCAGCAAGACAGGTCCTGCTGAGAAGGCTGGACGAAAAACCAGGCAATTGAGGCGGAGCGGCAAGCTCCTGAAGCTGATGCTCTGAACTGCACCGCATCCCTCGCAACGCCTGCGCCATGCGCGCGGGCCCGCTCAGGGGCTACCCGGGATTGTCCGGCTTATCTTCTGACGCCGATGCCTTTGTCTGAGGCATAATTTTCTGCAACTGCAATGAGACGAGTGTCTGGCCCTGCGGTCTCGGCCGGGGCACCCTCAGGCGGCGAAAGGCCTCTGCACGAATAAGCTCTTCGTCCGTCTCCGGCTCCAGGCTGTTGGGGTCGTCCATGTATTCTGCGCTTTCAGAGGGTTTCGGCTTCTGCGCGATCAGTTCCTCGACCAGGGCCCCCAACCCCTTCAGCACCTGCGGGTTGTCGAGGTCCAGCATCCTGTCCAGCTACGGCTCACTCTCCGTCTCTGCCGGGTTCAGGCCGGGCGCCGCACTGGCCCCATTGTGCCCGGTCAGTGGCGGTGAGGCAGGCGATGCGTCCGCAGCAGACTGCTTCTGCAGTTCCGCCTCGTAAGCGCCCTGGGCGCGGAAGCCTTCCTCGATCGCCCGGTCCGCTGCGTCCAGAAGGTCCTGCGGCAGCCCAGGCTTCGGCGTCTCTGAATATCCTGCCGGTTTCTCCGTTGAGGACGCGGGAGGCCTCGCTCTGAACAACACGCGCCCGCTGCCGAGCCAGTCCATCGTTTCCTGTGGGGTCGCTCTCCGATACGACATAGTTTTATTCCTTCTGTTCAGGACAAGCCGGGGAGACCCTGGCAATATCCATGTTGTAAACGCCAGTAAGTTCAGTGCCTGCCAGTTGCGAAACGACGCGCATATCTTCCTGTGCGTCCGGCAGGATGGTTATCTCGCCCCTGACCTCGCACCGGATATTCCGGGCAGGGATTTTCCCGGGCATAGCCGCGTAGCCCTGACAGAACCGACAGGATCGCCTTTGCCGGTTCTGTCGGCACAGGGCCGGGCAATCAGGGAAAAGATCACGCCCGGCGCAAAGTGCAAACCACACGCTGCCTCCAGGCCAGCCAGCTGAGCTGGCTTCGCCCGGCAAATTTGATGCGAGACCCACAAGCTTCGCGATGCTCAAACCCGGATCACGCTGAGCACACTCGGAAGCTCAATTTCGCAAAGGCTGTACTTGTAGGACATCATGCGCTGGACGGGCCCGAAGTGCTGCAGCCGGGCGCCGTCTTCCGCGAGCCACTTCGCCGTCTCGAAATGCATCAGCGTGCCGATGCTGAACCCGGCAAGGTCATCCCTGTAGCTGGTCTGCTGGCCGCGGTAGATGCCGTGGCTGGCGCCGCCGTAACAGAACCCCACATCTTCATCACCCTGCTTCGCAATTACCACCCTCGCGGCGCCGCGCTCGGCGTAGGCGCGCAGGAGCGTCTGGTAGAAGGCCTGGAGGGCCAGCAGGCCATGGCGCCCCGGCCCCTTCCAGCTCTTCTTCTCCACAGCCAGCATGCGCGCATAGCACTGATCTGCGCCGGCCCCGGAAGAAGGCTGCGCGCGTTCAAAGCAGATACCTGCTTCCTGCGCGCGCCGCTGCGCGCGTCTGAGGTTCCTCCGGAAATTGCTGCTGCGTCTCGAGAGCCAGCCATCTATGCCGCCCTCAAGGGAGGCTGCAGCGAGGGGATCCTGCCTGTGCCAGAGGGCGCCCGCAAATCCCTTCCTGACCTGCCGTGCGAGCGCGCCCGCAGGATCAAGGCCGCTGACGACAATCTCGATGCTCTCTGCTTTCGGGTCAGTGCGCAGTTGGCGGATGATATCGGCCAGCAGGTCTGCGCCGCCGGGCCCGATGAGCGGGCTGCCGAAATGCCAGTGGGCCTCGAGTGGTCCCAGGCGGTAGCCGCGAAATGCCTTTGTAACGGCGAAGGCGGCCTGGCTGTCATCTGTCTGCCTGAGCACGATGGACGCGCCCGCGCGGCGCGAGCGGGCAAGGCCCGACAGCTGCCAGGCCGAGGCACACGACTGAGCGTCGGGCATGTCCGCGCTGAGGGCCAGCGCGTCCCAGAGCGCGATCTCGCCCGCGGACAGCTCTGATGGATCTCTGAGCAAACTGGTCTCCCTGGGGTCAGGACATGGCCTCTCCGGCGCATCCGGCTTGTCGCCGGCGCCGGATGCCCTTGCCGCGGGCGTACTGTCCGTAGACGGAGCCAGGCCCTGGGCCTGGCCCCGGCGTATCCCCTGGCGCACGCGCGAGCGGCGGATAGCCTCAGCGCTGATCGCCTCCTCCTCCGTCTCCGGCCTGTCCGGATCGTCCTTTGACGGGAGGGTCCCCGGCGGGTCATTCACCTCCCTTCCCCAGGCCGCCAGGAACAGTCTGGCCACGTCCTCCACGTCCACGTCTTCTGCGGTCTCCAGTATCCTTGCGTCGGAGACGGGTTGCTGTGAGGGCGGTGACGGCTCCGGCTCGAAGCCAGAAGCTGCCTGAATCAGCCGCGCCAGCTCGTGGTCGTCCGGCGTCCACTCCCCGATCGGCGCCAGAATGTTCGGAAACGAGGCGGATAACGTTCCGGGCAGATATGACTTCACCGGCCCCGTCTGTGCACGGATGGCTGCGAAGTAGCCCACTGCTGGCACCCTTGGCTGCTCCGTTCCCGAGAGGTCCTGAGCTTTCAAGCCACCCTCCGCCACCTGCTTGCCGGCCGCCGCGGCCGGCCCTTTCTTCCCAGGCCCTGTCATGGCATTTGCGAATGTCCTGGCCCGGAGCGCGTTGATCGCCCTCCGGAGTTCCCGCTCTTCCTCTTCAGACCTGTCGGACATCTGTCGCTCCATCTTCCTGTGAAAGGCCTGTCTTGCTGTTCCACTGCGCAGCCGGCGCGCGCGCTGCGGCGCCTCGGATCCCAGGGCCTTCCTGGCTCCCAGGTATTAATCGCCGGGTTGATCCTCGTCGCATGGTCTCGTCGTCCCTCCACTTCATAATGGCAACAGCCGGGTCCGGTTAGCCATCAGCCTGGTTCCAGCCCTGGCTCACCCTCGCTGTCCCCGGTCGGTGGCGGTGAGGCCGGCGACCCGTCCGTCGCGGACTGCTTCTGCAGTTCCAACTGGTAAGCGTCCTGGGCCCGGAAGCCAGCCTCGATCGACCTGTCCATGTCTTCCTGCGCCAGTCTCCGAAACTCGCTGTGTGGATCTTGATTGGAGGATCCTGTCGGTTTCTCTGTTGAGGACGCGGGAGGCCTCGCTCTGAACAACACGCGCCCGCTGCCAAGCCAGTCCTGCACTTCCTGGGGGGTCATGTGGTATACGGGCATAGTCATACTCCTTCTTTCCTGGAACGGCGGTAAAAACCTTTAAAGCGCGGCGTAGCTGTCATGGGGAACGCAGCGCCGACTGGCAGCACCGCTGGATCCATGCCGCAGCCTCGTCAAAACACGGCAGGGGGCTTGCGTCCACCTCATTGAGATAAAGGCCCCTGTTAACCTCGACCATCACGGCAGCGACCCTTGGGTCGCGCCGATACCTGCTGCGAGGCACGATGGCGCCGGAGAAGGGATCGTTCACGCGCACCGTGCGCCCGTCCTGAGAAAACGCCGTGACGAAGGCTTCCGCCAGCGCCTCGCTGGTATGGAAGTCATCAGCGCCGATGCAGATGTCAGGTCTCGCCGTCGCAGGATGGGCGCGCTCATACGGCAGCGCGATACAAGGGAAGCTGTGGCAGTCGATGACAAGGCATTGTCCGTATCCGTCGACTGCGGCCGCGACGGCTGCCTCCAGCGCGTCATGGTGGGGATGATACCAGGCATTCAGGAGCGCTTCGCGCTCCGCAGGCGGCGCACGGTCCCTGAGCGGGGTGAGGTGCGAGGTCACCTCGTAGAGCACGCCCATGCCTCTTGCCGCCATCGGCTCCCCGGCATCATCGGCAAAGCGCTCCACATCCACAACGAGGCGGCTCACGGGAGCGCGGATGACTGCCGCGCTCCCGCGGCGCCCGGCGAACAGGGCCTGCGTGAAATGATCGGTCATGCGCCGGAGCTCGGCCTCGAGCTCGAGGTCAGGCAGCAGGAATGATGATCGCACGTCTTCAGGAATGAAAACGGAGTCATGGGGAATGTGCAGGACAACCCAGGGAGGATAGGCTTCGGTTTTCATGGACGCCCGCCCTGGCCGGTCCCTGCACGGAGCGCCTGCAGCTCCGGCAAGACCTGCCCGATCCGCAGGACAAAACGGCCTTGCCGTATACGGACGACATAGCCCGTGTCCTGGCAGGCCGCGACTTCAGCAGGGTCGGTTCCAGACATAAAAAAGCTCCTTCGCCATTGCGAGGAGGGCTGGACACTCGAGCGACCCGTTTCGTTGCCGACCTGGCCGCATCCCCTTTCGGGAACCACCTTGCCCGGGAAGGCAGGTTGGCGAGGGCCTGAGCCCAACTCCTGATGCTGATCGATAACTGGGATCGCCTGGCCGGGTTGTCAAGACCGGTTTTATCGCGGCGCGAAGACCCGGGCCGTAAAGGCGGACAACCTCGCCTGGCACGCCCGGGTCCCCGGCGGCGGGTTCGCCGGAGCCGGATAGTGTGTCCAAGTATTGTTGGCGCAGTTCGCGAAGTCTCGTTCGGCTCCCATAACCTTACTGTAAAACCCAAACGCTGGATGTTTGGCTGGGCGCCTCCAGCTATAGCGGCTTCCATTATGCTCCATTGCCGCAAGGCAAAAACCTCACGCTCCATTATCCGTTGAAAGCCTTGCACACACTCGGCAGCTCAATTTCGCAAAGGCTGTACTTGTAGGACATCATGCGCTGGATGGGCCCGAAGTGCTGCAGCCGGGCGCCGTCTTCCGCGAGCCACTTCGCCGTCTCGAAATGCATCAGCGTGCCGATGCTGAACCCGGCAAGGTCATCCCTGTAACTGGTCTGCTGGCCGCGGTAGATGCCGTGGCTGGCGCCGCCCTTGGTCTTCAACAACGTTGGCTACGAACCGCATTGTTTAACAGGAAAGATCAATTTCCGGTTGTCATTTCCCCCAAATACCGAAACTCTAAGGAAGTTCGGGGGCATTGAGTTGCTCAATTGAACGCGCTGCGTTTTCCAGACAGACCGCCGTGCGCACTCGCCAAAACCTGTTCGGAAAGGCATCGGATCGTTGGAGTTATGGCAGACCAAGATTTCTTAGACTTTGTGAAGGCAAGAGCGGAAAACATCAAGCCGAAGCTGCTCGATCTCAGCCGGCGCAACCCGCTCATTTCAACAAGCCTTTCTGGTCGTTCGAACGCCTATATACGTGTCGTTGATGAACTGCCTGATATGCTGTTCTACAATCTGACAAATGCTCAGGAAATGCGCATTGTCCCGCTCCCTGATCTCAATGAAGATCCGAAAGACGAGGACACTAAAAAGTTTCGGGATGCGGTCTCGAACGCTCAAATTACCGACGATCAGTACCTAGCGGCACTTGAAGCGGTCGACAGAGATGCTGACGATTATCTAGATAGAGTTCGAACCATCGAACGTCAGCTCAAGGATCGAATAAGAGATAGTTTTGGGATGCCCCAAAGAGCTGAGAAGAGAGATACGAACCTTAGTCAGCACGCAAAAAACAACGGAATTACTCCCTCTTACGAACTACCTGAGCTGGACGAAAATGAACGAAAAGCAAAGCATGTTGATCACGACATTCAAACGCTTCTCCTCCCAAAGGATCTCGAGCGCAAACTCAACAACATTTCCTCCAAGTGCAAAACCTGGATCCAAGAAACTGGGATAAACGTCCTTCACGTTGGCTTTGGCTTTCTGGAGTGGTCCGAGCCCAATCAGACAGCTACCTCCTTTGCACCGATAATACTGTTCAGCGCAAAGCTCGAAAAACAGAGAACCCGCGACGGAATTGAATTCAAGCTAAGTGGTCTTGGAGAAGATGCTGAACTCAACTCAGTTCTGGCTGAAAAACTACGCTTGGAGTTTCAGATTGAAATCCCGCCCTTCAAAGGCGGCTCCATCGAGGACTATTTCGCCGAGTTAGCTGAGGTCGCACCGAAGCAAATCACTTGGCGCGTGCGCCGCCAGATTGCGATCGGTGTTTTTCCGTCCGCTCGTATGGCGATGTATCACGATATAGATACATCCCACCCGCAATTCACTGAGAACGAAATCATTCAAACGCTTCTTGGCGGCTCAAGTGGTGATGCAGCATCTCCCTTCGCCGACGAATACAATGTCGATGAACCAGAGATCGAAGAGCGAGTTCCTTGTCTCGTGCTCGACTCCGATTCATCGCAGTTCAGCACATTGGTCGACATTGCATATGGAAAGAACCTGGCCGTCGAAGGTCCGCCAGGTACCGGCAAGTCTCAAACGATCGTCAATGCAATCGCTGCGGCAATAGCGGGAGGCAAAAAAGTACTGTTTGTCGCCGAGAAACTTGCCGCTCTAAATGTTGTGAAGTCCAGGCTCGAAGCAGCCGGCCTGGGTGAGTTCATCTTACCGCTTCAAGCAGAGCGATCGACCCGCGAGCAAGTCATTGCATCCCTTAAGGCGCGCGTTGAAATGAGGACGCCGCGAGCTTCAAAGGATTATGAGGCACAACTGCATGAGTTTCGGCAAGTTCGCACAGAGCTCGCGAATTACATTCTGTTGTTGACCACAAAGTTCGGAAAGACCGACTTTACAGTTCACGAGGTCCTGACAAAGAACATTGCGGCTGCACCAGCGCTCGCGTCACTCTCAACTGAATTGCGAGACGGGACGACTATCGCGCCGAAGTTCTGCACGCGCTCCGGAATCTCAGAGCTACAAAAGCTGGGCAGGGAAATCGCGAAAGCGGCAAAGGACGTCGAAGGTGCACTACCCTTCTGGCAAGGCACTCGACTTGTGGATGCCAATGTCTTTAGCGTGGAAGAAGCATGCAAACTTGCGAAGCAGGCCGCTGAGCATTTCGATCATTGGAACAAAGTAAATCAGGAATTTCAAGCGTCCGGTCTAGGACTATCATATGATCAGCAGCAACTTATCGCCATTAACGACACGCTGGGAGAACTAAAGCGTAGCGGTATCAACCTCAGGAGTGAACTTCCAAGGAAGCTTCTCGACGAAAATACTCGCAACGCCGTTCGACAGTTTCTGGGAAAACAAACAACCGCAGAGCAGCTCACATCGGAGCTTAACGAAGACTTCCGAGTCAGTCTGGACGCTAACCTTTTGAGGGATCTGAGAAGAATCGACGAACTTTGCCAAGCTAGCTCATACGAAAAACTAGACCTTCCAGAAATACGCAGCAAGTTATCAAAGCGGCGCGACAGCATTCGTGCAGCAAAATCTCTTTTGGACAAACTAAAGCAACTTGCCGAGTACGATCCAACCGCTTCTCAGTGGTTGATTGAGGATCTAAGAGCAGCACAGGCGCTGGTCTCAAATATTGGCGCAGAGGTTCTTGTTCGCCGAACCCCACACAATGTTGGCACAGCGGAGGCTTCCGCACTGCGCGAAGTCTGCTCAGAAGGGCGCTGGCTACAAGACGCGAAGCTCCGGCTGGGAACGCGAATCACTCTTGAACTGCGAAGCCCTTCAGACGCAATTATCGAAGCTCTTGAGGTGTTCAAAACAGCTGGTTTCTTCGGCTTCATATCAGCCAAGAACCGGCGTGCAGTGCGGTTTACAAAGTCTATTCTTAAAGCTCCTTATAAGGATAAATCCGATACGGTCGCATTGCTCGAAGATCTGCTTGCCTTCCGCCGCAGAGAAGAGCAGTTCGAGAACAATCCCAACGCGCGGCACCTGATGGGCGCTTTTTTTAGGGGCGTTGAAAGTGACTTTGAACCATTTGAACAACTCGCTGGTTTTCTAAGCCAGGTTCATCGAGACTTTGGAGGCCCACAGGCAAAACAGCTCAAGAGCTTCCTCCTAACTCGCGATGATTCTGAGCTCGCATATCTTCCTTCCATTCCGCCGAATCTTAAGGTGCAGACACCTGCCACGCTCGACAAATACATATTTGAAGCAGAGCAGAAGGTGATACGCGACAACACCGCCTTGGAGGAACTGGACGCCCTATGCGTTTGTTTCACGAGAACACACGATATTCGCATTTCAGAAATCGGAAACATTGCGCGAAAATTAGAGGCTCTCGTTGAAACAAAGACAAGTTTGGAAGCAAATAGCGTAGCAACACGCTTGATCAGCGATAGCCTTGCGGACGGACAAGCAACAATCCCCTCGATCAATGCAGTTTTGGTGTGGGCGGAAGCGGCCGACCCTATCTCGGAACTGTTAGTCAGAGTTTTGGAATACCCGGACCCAGATCAGATCCTTACTTTGGTGCACGAATGTTTATCGACTATCGGTCATGCGACTGAAGCGCTAGCAAGTCTTTGCAGCAAAACAAAAATGGACGCTGGCCTGCTCACAAACGGCCGCACGATCGGCGAGATCTCCGCGCATCTCAAGCTTGCTTCCGAAGACTCCGAAGGTCTTGCCAAACACTCCTTGCTAGTCGCAGTTCTGCAAAAGGCAGATGAGATTGGCGGCCATCAACTCGTTAAACATAGTCTGGCGCACTCAGAAGAATCTCTGCTACCCGATCGTCTAAGCGCAATTGCATTGAGGTCAGTCGCAAAAGTATTGTTTGAGAAGCATGGCAGCTCGCTCGCGAAGTTCCATGGCCGCCACTTAGATGACCTTCGAACTCAACTTGCCGCGCTAGATCGGAATCTGATCCTACTGGGCCGCTTACAAATACGAGCCAAAGTCTATTCAGACGCCCGTCCTCCGCGAGGAATTGGATTGGGCAAAAAGTCCGAATGGACGCAGATGGCGCTAATCGAAAACGAGATCAGTAAGCAAAAGCGTTTTATCTCTCTCAGAGACCTGACCGAACGATCTGGTCGAGCACTCCTTGAACTCAAACCGTGTTGGATGATGTCCCCGCTAGCGGTCGCGCAATACGTTCCAAAGGACTCAATTACTTTTGACCTATGCATCATAGACGAAGCCTCTCAGATGCGACCCGAAGCTGCTCTTGGCGCTTTAATGCGCGCGAAGCAGATTGTTGTAGTTGGAGATACCAACCAACTGCCGCCAAGCAACTTCTTCAAGAAACTCATCGACGATGAAGACGCAGATGAAGATGACAACGTGCTGGATGAATCGATCCTTGAGATGGCTAACGGAGCCTTCCGCCCCTCTCGGCGACTCCGATGGCACTATCGCTCGAGGCATTCCGGCCTAATAAAGTTTTCCAATCGAACGGTGTATGACGACAATCTGATTGTATTTCCGTCGTCGTCCGAGAATTTGGCTCACATGGGCGTAGACTACCGATACGTCGGCGGAATGTATAAATCGGGGACAAATGCGATCGAAGCCCGGGCGGTGGTCGATGCTGCGCTTAAAGCAATGCAGGACGACCCCAACAGATCTTTGGGCATCGTCACTCTCAATCAGAAGCAAAGAGAACTCATCTTCTTGGAGTTCGAAGACGCCCTTAGTCGCGACCCACTTGCTGCGGCATACGTAGACAAATGGCGCACCCACAATGAAGGACTCGAGGAGTTTTTCATCAAAAACCTCGAGAACGTTCAGGGTGACGAACGCGATGTGATCTTTATCAGCACCGTATACGGACCGGAATCGCAAGGGGGCAAAGTTGCCCATAGATTTGGCCCGATAAACGGCCTCGCAGGCAAACGCCGGCTCAACGTATTGTTCTCCCGCGCAAAGCAAAAGATCATCACGTTCTCATCGATGAAGTCTGGCGATATAGTAGCTGAGGAAGGCGGCAACGCGGGCGTATACATGCTAAAGAGGTGGTTGGAGTACAGCGCGACGGGCATGCTTGAAGGCGGCGTTCAGACGAACAAAGAGCCTGATTCCGATTTCGAAGTGTTTGTGATGAATCAAATCATAGCAATGGGTTACGAACCCGTCCCGCAGGTTGGAGTAGCAGGATACTTTATCGACATCGGAGTGCGCCATCCGGATTGGAAGCACGGGTTTGTCCTAGCTGTTGAATGTGATGGAGCCAGCTACCACTCATCAAAGTCAGCCCGCGATCGAGATCGCCTCCGCCAGGAGGTGCTTGAAGGCCTCGGTTGGAAGTTTCATCGCATTTGGTCAACTGACTGGTTTTCGAACCCAGGAAGAGAAGCCAACCGGCTTCGTGACGTTCTTACTGCCCGAATGGATGACCTGCGTACCCGAGAATCTGAATTCCGAAGTGCCGCTCCTCAGGAAACGTCTCCGCCAAAACCTTCTGAAAACTCAGCAGAAGACCTGAGATCTTCAGATGGGGGTTCGGAACCGGATCTTCTCACCTGGCTCCCTCGCACAAAATCCGAATCCGTAGGTGTTGAGATCGGTGACACCATCCGTGTACGATATATAGATGGAGATCAATCAACTGTCGTGATCACTATCACTCGAGAGCGCGGCGAAGTTGGAAGCGGCTTGATCAATAAAGATGCTCCGTTGGCGCGCGCGCTTATCGATGCCGAGGAAGGAGATGAGGTCGAAGTCTTGAGTGGAGCTTATATGCGGCGTGCGCTGATTGAGAAAGTCACAAAGCCCGAGATGGCCAACTGAACAGACAACAGAGCACTGACAGCAGACTCCATATGCCCGCATCAGAGAAAACGAGCGATTAGATGAGAGACACGTTCCGATGACCTCCTTCCGCTTCTTCCATGCCGCTGATATCCATCTCGATAGCCCGCTGCGAGGTCTTGCCGGCCAAGAAGGAAATGCAGCCGCAAGGGTCCGGACCGCGACCCGCGAGGCGTTAGACACTTTGGTCGGATTATGCATCGAGGAAAAGGTGGATCTTCTGATCATCGCGGGTGACCTCTATGACGGTGATTGGCGGGACTACAAGACCGGCCTTTATTCTGCCGGTCAAATGGGACGGCTCAAGAGAGCAGGCATTCCTGTTTACCTACTCCACGGGAACCACGATGCCGAAAGCCAAATCACCAAGAAGCTTGACCTGCCCGATAACGTTCATGTCTTCGGCGCCCGCGAACCGGAGACATTTGTACTCGGCGAACTCAAGATAGCATTGCACGGACAAAGCTTTCGGCAGCGCAACGTCACGGACAATCTAGTGCCTAACTACCCGTCCCCAATTCCCGGAGCCTTCAATATTGGCGTATTGCACACCGGGCTCGGAGTTATAGCCGAAAGTTGGTGATGGCCTGAAGCAGGCGGCATATCATGGCGGTGTTGAAGACGCCGTCGATTCTCAAAGAGAAAAGGATATGCCGCCATGACCAAATCTACCGTTGTACCGTTCGCATTGCCATCT